>BDSV01000141.1 GCA_002898075.1 bacterium BMS3Abin03 | reverse complement strand
ATATTTTATCCTTTTTAGAAGCATTAAAATCAACTAATGAAAATTGTCCAAATTGCAATATGGAATTACCTGTTGATGCTAAATTTTGCCCAAATTGTGGAAAAGAAGTAGAAAAAGAATCAATTATTGGAAGTCTTTTAGATGACCCCGTAAAAAAAATGTCAATTAGTTTTAAAATTGCTAAGCGTGTTGAAACTAAATTTAAAACAGTTGGCGATGTAATACATGCCACTCGTAATGAAATTATGTCTATTTATTATATAGGTAAAGTTAGATCAAGATTTATAAAAAATGCTGCGGATGAATACATTTCTGGTTAGTAACGTATAACGTTATAAAGGATTGATACCGAACGAAGCTGAGGTATAATCCTGTGTTGGACTAATCCGCAAAGCGGCACGCCGTGTATAGTTTGTAATTTGTTCGGGTGGTTTATTAAAATATTCTATAATCTTTTTTGCCCGGTAAAGATATGTCTCTTGAGTTCTTTGGGAAAAACCCCCGCCTTCGTTGAAACTATGGCAGGCAGGTCTGGGCTGCCGGTTAGCGGCAACGCCGCTATGTAGTAAAAAAGTATTCATTGTGCTATATTTAAGAAAATAAAAGAAAATTACTATGAATAAGAACAACTTAAAAAATAAAATAGTGGATTTGCTTAAAGGACAAAATGAAATTGAAAAGATTATAATTTTTGGCTCCTTTAATAAAAGCGATTCTCCAAATGATATAGACATTGCAGTAGTCCAAAATAGTTCAAAAGATTATCTAACTCTTGCATTAAAATATCGGAAACTCATAAGGAATATCTCAAAAGAAATATCTGTTGATATTTTCCCAATCGTGGGAAAAAATAAAAATAGTTTTTTCGCAAACGAAGTAGCATCCGGGGAAGTTATTTATGCAAGAAGAAACTAAAAATTGGCTCACTTATTCTGAAGAGAATCTTGAAGCCGCAAAGGTTCTTCTTGAAAGTGAACTTTATAATCCCTGCCTTCATAATGTTCAGCAATCTATAGAGAAAGCATTAAAATCTTTATTTATTGAAAAAATTATTCCATTTAAGAAAATTCATACTATAATGGAATTGGTAACTATCTTAGAAAAGAATGGAATTTCAACAGAATTAACAGAAGATGAATGTGATTTTTTAGATAGTATATATTTACCAACCAAATATCCTATTGGAAGTGCACTTCCATATTTTAATCCCGATAAAGATATTTGTAAGAATTCTATTTCATTGGCAGAAAGAGTAATAAAGGAAGTAAAAGGTTTAATTAGGTAGCCACTTAACGTTATAAAGGATTCATCTCGAAGCCCCGATGATCCGTTAAATACAACCGGAGTTGCTATACCTCCCAATGGAGGTAATCCTGCACTTACGGATCAACAGATAATGGATATAATTACTTACGTTAAGACTCTTGAAACACCGAAATTAAAGCATCTTTTTAAAATAAAAAGAGGATGTATCAAAAGAATTGTAATTTTATCATTCCCGTTGAAACCTGTCTGCCGACAGGCAAGCAGGAATCTAAAACCTTTTTTACAATTTAGATTCCCACTTTCCCCGATTCATCGGAGCAAGCTGTGAGAATGACAAACGAATAAAAATCACTTTTGAGACAGCCTCTTTTTTTTATATAGTACTCGCACAGCCAATCCTGAATATTCTAAAGCAGCAAGCTTATGCCTCAGTCCGGCTGTTCTTCCGATGGATGGACAAGGTTTAAGTTTACCAGGTATTTTGCAAGCAAATAATTATCAAGCAGAGTAAGGTCATCACTTCCGGCAGCATATTCCAAAACACTTTCACTAAGTTTCCCTCTTGTAAAAATGAATACACTATTCCGGTCCGATCCGGAAGCAGTGAGAATAGCATCCTGTATGTCTTTCACATAAACAACCGAATCATATATAACTCTTCCGAATAAATACACATTTTTCCTGCCGCACTTCCCTTCTCCCGTTATGTCGAATGAAGCAGAATTCTCATGCTCAAGTATATCTATACCGGTATAACCGAGTGCAGACAGAAACTTAGAAATGGTTGCTCTATAATCACGGGGTGATAAGTTCATTATCCTATCTTTCGTCTCTTCTATTAATTTATTAGTATCTGTTTTTCTCTCCACCGGGAAACCGAAAATTTCAACCCAGTCGTCAACGCTTAACAAATCGTTGATTGTATTTAACGGCAGGGCTTTTAAGAAAGATTTTTCCAACAAACCGCGATCCATCAGCAAATGCCTTATCTGTTCCTCGATGGTATCTTTAATATGATAGGATATTACAAATGTTTTTGATTTATTGTCTGTAATTTTTTTTGAATTGAACATATCCTTTGAGTGAACAATAATTGCAGGATTCCACCATGAATCGAACCTGATAATATATGGAATTGCATAATTACCAAAATCCAGACTGCCTTCTTTTACGTTGGTAAGAAACACAGTAACCGATTTTTTCGATTTGAATAGTGAAATAGCTTTCTTTAATTCATCGGCAGACAAGCCGCCCTGTGCCGTAACATAATTAATTTTATGTGTATCAAAAAGCTTTTGCAGTTTCTTTATTCCCTGCCGGTCGTATTGCGAAAGGATAAGCACTTTCTTTTTATTCTTCTTAATAACATTTATATGATGCATTAGTAATTCGGTTTTCGCATTAGTATCATATCCGTGCGCAAAGTTGCATACCTGGTAAAGCTTGTGTAGAAGAGTAAATATATTTGCCTGAAATCTAAGAGGGTTAACTGATTCCAGAATTTTTCTTAATTCTTTTTTGCAATCTTTAAATGTTTCATTATACTCGAACTCCTGCTGCTCGTCCATCTCCAGCCAGTTTTCGTTATAATAGTTTAATTGATGTCCATCCGGGATATCGCCCAGTTTTCTTATCTTACTATTATTTATTCTTAAGTCTTCACTTAAACTATCGTTCAGTTTAGTCAAAACATCTTCATTCACTATACTTGAAATAGCCCACAGCACCTGGGGTTTAATAGCTTTCAGTAGTTCAGCACTTTTCTTGTTATCATCGAAAAGGTGCTCCGCTTCATCGAATATTACACAATCAAAACCGGCAAGGCGTGAATCTTTTAGGAGCTTCTGATTGTAGTCATAAAAAACTGTTGAATAACCGGCAATATGAATTAGAGCAGATTTATTCCAGCTACCGGTACGTTCATCATCTGAACCGCTGACCAAAGAATATGATATACCGGTTCCGGTTTCTTTTAGTTTCCTTAACCAATTCGAGCTATCCGGATACTGCCCTTCAATATTATTATCGCTAAGATTATTTTTTGTTGAAATAATTAATACCGAATTTATTACCCGGTTATCAATTAAAAACTTAAGTGCAAACAAAGTCTCTTTAACCTTATCAATTCCAAGCTCTTCTCCGATAAAAGCCCTTTCATTTCCAGCAAGAAATTTAGCTCCATCTTCTTCGAATTTTGTTAGCCGTGGGTAAGCTTCTTTCCATTTGTTCCAATCGGCTTTACATACTTTTGTAAGTAATAACTTTATAACTTCTTTAACCTGCCCGGGATTTTTCAGTCCGGCTAAGTTTTTATCATCTTTTTCAGCCGACGAATTGTCTTTCATATCGAAGTAGTTTAAAGAATTGGTTTTTGCAAAATAAAAATTATTAAGCGTAACCGATGTACCGGCAAACCGGAGATTCGGGGTCTTCGATATCTTTGCCGATCTGAACGATTTCATTATTAATTTTGCAACGGAACTTTGGTACTTTCCCATACCCGGCACTTTTATTTTAAAAAGCTTAGGCGTTTTGCTTATGTGTGAAAATTTTACTTTTTCTGTTTTCAGTTTACCGAAATTAACAACCCCGATTTTTTTAATTGCTATTTTTTCATCGTCAACAGAAACAATATCATCTATACCGAGCAAATCAACTTTTACTACTTTTGTCCGTAAGTTTTCCAGACGATCTTCAGTTTTCGGTAAGCGAAGTTTAAATTTAATTTTTGACGGCTCCGGCAGGTTAAAAAGAACGGGGATATCGTATCCCGGGTTTATTCTAAAAGCGAAATCAATTTTCCTAGCGCTATACCCCGCAGGTTTCGGCTCGATATCGGTGAGATATGTAACCTTTAAAGGAACGATAAGGAGATTAAAAAATACAGGATTGGTTTTTGCTTTTTTGAAAAAGTAATTATTTTCCTCCGGGTACAGATCAGAATTATTAAGTAAGAAGAAATGCTGCGACGAGTACGGCTCCTCGATACTTAAACCAATTTCGGATGTATCACTAAGCGAGGATGTGATAGTTCTGATAATTGTTTTTTGACTGGGCGGTTTTCTTAACCAGGAGTTGTATAAAAAATCCTCACCACTTTCAATTTCAGAGAGCGATGAAGCAATTTTTTTTCTTACACTTCGAAGCATTTCATTTAATCAATCGATTTCTGCTGATGGACTTGCTCACAAGCTAATTTTAATCTTTCGAACGGCTCGAGCAGGTTCCTTCCCTCTGAAAGCTTATTCAGGTCCTCTTTTATTACAGGAAGTTCACTCTCAAATTTCCTGGAAGTCTCAAGAAAAGTTTTCCCATTTCCACTCATGCTAAGAGGCAGCTCTTCCGGTTTTGAATTTGCTCTCGAAGTTTCTTCACCTTCGCTAAAGATGCGTACTACGCGAATTCCCTGCTTGTTATTAGCACCAAGAAAGAAAGGGTCTCTAACAAGGATCAAATCAGCTTGTTCGTTGATTGCATTCAGCAGCGGAACTGAAATCAACTCAACCAATATATGCTCGTGCAAAACATCACCATAGAGAGTTTTTTGAAAACTGGTAGGTTTGATAGGCGCCGTTACCCTGAACTCCAAAGGTTTCGTATCGGAATCGGTAACCAGAATTGCACCCATAATTCCACCATTATCTTCAAGATTAAAGGTCTCTAAAAAAGCAATTTTTTGAACGTCCATACTTACTCACTCCGTAAATTATTTTGGAATTCTTTCTTTAAACAGGTTTATTATCATATTCAGTGCCATTTTTAAACTGAGGAAACATCTCTTATTTCAGCGTGACAAAACTAGCAGACAATTATTTAGTATTTCAATAACCAATATTCTTAGTTGGAATTCATCGATATATTTTTGTTTTTCAATACTTTCTAACAGGTTAGTTTTCTTTGATGACAATTTTGACAGGAATTAGAAAAATGTTAAGATTTCGGGGAATTTTTAATGGATTTATTTTATTACAACTATGAAAAATCCTGTGGGAATTATTTGTAAAATTTACCGGATTGATGAATACTAACACACCAGTGTTAATGATAATTTTTAATATCTACATAATATCCTAACCCGGATGAACTGAAAAAAGACAAATTTCAAAAAATAAATATGCTCCGATTTTCTAAAATTCAAATTCCAAATGAGTAGTATAAGTCGGTAATATTTTGATAATCTTGATATTGGAATTTGTAATTTATTCCGAAAAAAAAATATCGGGACAGGTTTGATTCTTGATCATTTGTTATTTTCCGCCAATAACTATACGAATATTAAGTATGTGTTGCACAAGTCTGATTCGGCTTCATTACATTACGCTGCAACTGCGGCACAGCTAAAAGCGAGGTAGAATTGTTATTATGAAAATTCAGTGTTAGATGAGTTAATAATAAATGATGAATTTTGTTCAACCAAAAATAATTTTTACAGCAGTAACTTTCATATAAGAAAGTGTTAAACACACAAAGAAGTAATGAGTAATTACCTCAGTTGGCAACCGGCAATTGAATAGTAACTTTTGTTCCTTCTCCTTTTTTACTTTCAATACTAAATTCTGCTTTATTCATAACACACAAATCATTACATAAAAGCAATCCCAGCCCGGTACCGAATTCTTTCATTGTACCCGATGTAGAAAACATTTCTCTTTTTTTAATTCGTTCTAAATTATCTTCGGGTATTCCAATACCATCATCGATTACTATCAGGTTAATCCACTGCGATTGACTTGAAGAGCCGCCGGGTTTTTTAGTTGAAATATTTATGGTACCGCCGATACCGGAAAACTTAATAGCATTACTAATAATATTTTCCAATGTTATGGTTAACAGGTCTTCATCTGCAAAAATATCAACATGTTTATCGACATTATTTTTTATCAACAAATCTTTTTTCTTTATGCTGTTCCTGAAAGTTTCGAGAATTACCTGAACTGAATTATCAAGCTTCAATCTTACGGGTTCATACTGATATTTTCCGAGTTGATATCTCGAATAATAAAGCAGGTTGTTTGTCATACCGAAAAGATTTTTAGCCGATTCGTTGATAACATTCAGATATTCTTTCATTTCTTCTCTCGTAAGAGAATCGAACTCGGAAGTAAGAATATCGGCAAACCCCAGGAGGGAATTAAACGGGCTTCTCAGGTCGTGTGAAATAAGTGAAAACAATTGATCTTTCGATTTATTCAATTCTTTAAGCTTCACTATAAGCAATTCTCTTTCCCTTTCAACTATCTTCCGCTCGATTGCCCTGGAAATCGGGAATGCTACAACATCGAGAATTTGCCGCTCGGTTTCACCATAAGTAGTCAGGTTTTCATAATCCTGCACTACCATTGCACCGATTATTTTATCTTTTATCTTTAAAGGAACACCAAGCCAAATTTCCGATTGAGGACCTATCAGTTCGGCTTCACCTTTCGAGCTTAATTCATCGTGTTTTTCCGGGGTAATTAAAGCAGACTTGCCGGTTCGAAGAATATATTCGGTTAAACCTTTTCCAAGCTCTTTCGGAGAATCGTCATCATCATATTTATCGACAAAATACGGAAATGTTAACAGGTTCTTTTCACGGTTGTAAAATGCGATGTAAAAATTTTCCGTTTTCATTAATTTACTGATGGAATTATGGATGAACCCGAAATATTCCTCGAGGTTTTTTTCTGTATTTGCTTCTTCGAGTATTTCTAAAATTACTTTCCTTATTTTCTGCTCTTTTCGTCTCTCGGTTATTTCCTGGGCAGTACTGATTATTGAAATCAGTTCCCCGTTTTTATCCCTCAAAACGGTATTGTGCCATTCAATGATCTTAACTTTATTATCTAAGGATTTTATTGTCCCTTCCGAACTGCGGGTATCGATATCAGGGTCAGCCAGCAGGTCCTGTACAAAATCTTCATATTTCGATTTAACTTTCTCAGGTATAAAATCTTCTAAATTTCTGCCTATTAATTTATCTTTCGTTCCGCCTAATATTTTACATCCTTTCTGGTTTATCATCACAATGTTCAAATATTGATCAAGCTGCAGCAGCATAGTATCGGCGAGGTCGAAAATTCTATCCAGCCCGTCCTTTTCATCATTCAACCCATTAATAAAACTTTGCAGAGCGGAAGTATCTCTTAAAATCCCTATCGAATTAGTCCGGTTTCCTTCTTCATCGATGTAAGCGAAAGAATTATCTTCGATCCATTTATGCTCACCCGATTTGGTTTCGATATAATACTTTGCAAAAAATTCCTCGACAATTAAATTGCGTCCGCCGTTTATTTGATACCTGTCAATTTTATCTTCTATTACTTCTCTAACAATTTTATTAAACCCGATTTCATTTATCTCCCGAATTGTATAACCGGTAAGATTAACAATGGAAGGACTCATAAAAACATATTCCGTATTTCGGAAATCATAATTATACATTACATAATCCGCAGATTCATAGGATAAATTATCAATAGATAGAGGACTGAATATGTGTGAATTGAGATTATTCATAAATTGTGTGTTATTAATTTGCATGTTAGACATTTGTTCAGAGAAAAAACTTTATAATTTGCTCGAATTTCGTCAAAAATAGTACCATCATCCTATAACGGAAACCGTTGGAAATCAAACCGTTCGAAAGAGAATTTATTTCGCTTAAGTTTTTAGTTTGTTAAGTTTACATAACAAATTGAAAAAATTCCTTACGGTCTTGACTTTTTTCCCTATAAATCTTATTTTTATGTAGATTAAATCCAAATAATATTATTAAATACTCAACAAGGTAAAAAATGAGAACGGCAGCAGAATTAAAATCCGGAGAAAAGGTAACGATAAATGATATCGATTCGTCTAATCCTTCTTACAGAAGAATTCTAGAGATAGGATTTACTCCCGGCGAAGAAATTGAATTAATAAGAAAATCAGCGTTTAACGACCCGTTAGAATTTGCCGTTAGAGGCACTTTAATTGCATTACGAAAAAAAGAAGCTGACTGTATAATCGTTTCATGACAACCAATGTAATTGAGGATGTACCTTTAATAAATTTAGTTGGGCCTCCTAATTCCGGTAAAACCACCATCTTCAATTTACTGAGCGGTAAAAACCTAAAAACCGTAAATTATCCGGGCTCCACTGTTGAATACACAACAAGCAACCTGCAGGCAAAATATAAAATAAAAGCAGAACTTTTAGACACACCCGGCATAATAAGCTTAATTCCAAATTCATTAGACGAAGAAGTTTCTGTTAAATCGCTTTATTCCCATCCAAAACTTGGTTCGCCGCATCTTGTAATTAATACCGTTGATGCAAGCCAGCTTTCACGTCATTTATTATTAACACTTCAACTAATTGAATCGGGTTTTAAAGTAATAGTTGTACTAACAATGAATGATATTCTCCGGAAAAAGAATATTAATGTTTCCATAGAAAAATTAAGCAAAGAACTTAACTGCGACGTTGTAAAAATAAACGGGAGAAGCGGAAAAGGAATTGAATCGCTTATAAGTGCTATTGAGAATAACCTGATGGAGATTAGCGAAAAAGGTAAACCTGTAATCAAGCTTTATAACCTGTCATCTGCTAAAACGAACTTAATTGATTATTACAAAAGAATAGAAAACATAATTGACAAAGTTTATGAGCCGATACCATCAGAAGGCGGTGTGAATGTAGAAAAAGCCAATAAAGAATTGAACGTGATAAACGCTCCCGATGCAAAAGCAAAAAACAGACCCGATGAATTAACTTTAAAAGTTGACAGGATTCTCTTACACAAATATTGGGGGCTAACCATTTTCGTTTTGATAATGGGGGCAACCTTCACATCAATTTTTTGGCTTGCAGATCCTTTAATGGTTTTAATCGACCGGCTTTTCAGCAATTTATCGAGTTTAACTTATGCAACATTCGGGCAGGATTGGTTTTCAAGTTTAATTGCCGACGGAATTATCAGCGGGATGGGTTCTGTTCTGATTTTTATTCCGCAGATAATAATTTTATTTCTTATTCTGGGCATTTTGGAAGACTCGGGTTATCTCGCACGAGGCGCAATGCTTATCGATAAACCTTTGTCTAAAATCGGGTTGAACGGTCGTTCATTTGTTCCTATGCTTTCGGGTTTTGCCTGCGCTATTCCGGCAATTATGGCAGCACGAACAATTCCTAACCGTCGTGAAAGATTACTTACAATATTTATAGTTCCCCTGATGAGCTGCAGCGCACGGTTGCCTGTTTATGCATTGCTGATCGCGTTTCTTACTCCTTTAGATAAACCATGGATTGGCGGAATAATGCTCGCAACTATTTACATACTGAGTACGGTTATCTCAATTATAGTAGCTGCAATTATTCATAGGATGCGCAAAAAAATTATTAAGGAAGAAGATAATTCGTCGTTCATACTGGAATTACCTACATACAAACGTCCGAAACTTTCTACGATGTTAATTAATACATATTCGAACACTAAGCAATATGTTGTAAGAGCAGGTCCTATCATATTTGTTTTTTCTATCGTTCTGTGGTTTCTAACATATTTCCCGAATGTAAATCCGCAAATAGAAAAAACAAATTTATCTAAAAATGAAATTACCCGGCTTGAAACTTCAACCCGTTTAGAAACTTCTTATGCTGCAGCAATCGGGAAGGTGATTCAGCCGGTTATGCGCCCGCTAGGAATGGATTGGCGTATTGGGGTTTCGTTATTATCTACATTTGCTGCGCGCGAAGTATTTGTATCTTCACTCGCATTAATTTTCAGGGTAACAAATACAGATGCAGACCTGCAAAAATCTCTGCTTAGCTCGATGAGAAAGGCAACAATATCGGAAACCGGCGAAAAGCTTTTTACTCCCGCAACAATTATGGGATTAATTGTCTTTTTTATATTTGCGCTGCAATGTATATCTACGCTTGCAATATCACGAAAAGAAACGGGTAGCTGGCGCATACCTATGCTTCAATTGGTAATTTTTACTTCCTTAGCTTATGTAATGACTTTTATAACTGTTAACGGATTGAGATTTATAGGAATAAACTGATGGGTAACTTTCTAATGAATTTGCGATT
>BDSV01000140.1 GCA_002898075.1 bacterium BMS3Abin03 | reverse complement strand
TTATTTATATTTAAACATGTTAACTAGGGCTTGCTCAAATCTTTATAAGTGATTGTAATAAAACAACATAGGTGTAAATATTGTCTTATGAAATGCAAGGCTATAAGCGATATTATGAAATAACTTTGTATATGTAAAATCCTTTTTTGCAATATTGTGCAAATTCTATACAAAACTTGACTACTAATTAACGCTTTCATAATTGTTATTGCCATATATCATTAAAATCAAATAAAAATAGGACAATTTAGATTTTCTGAGGAAACCCTAACTAGTTCTTAACCTTTCTCCTTTTTCATATTCTTTGCTGAATTCTATAATTCTATCGTTCTGGAAATCGGTGCCTGTTGTTTCCAGATCGAAGAAAACGAGTGGGCGTGTTAGGGTTAAGGGCATAATATCATTTAAAGAATTTATTGTGGATTAATATTATTTGTTTTATAAAAATTATGCTTTATGAATGGAAAGATTATATTTTTTATATTTTTCTAATATATCAATACGTATTATTGAATCGTTAAGTAATTTCTTTATGTTTATTATACCAATCTTGTAATCCACCAACTATATAAGTACCAGCATTCATATCCCCGGGTTTATCATCAGCACGACCACTTGAAATATGAACATTTAAAACACCCATATCAGTTTTTAGTTGGAAATTTACTTGATAGCCTGGGAAATATTTTAGGTTCCTTGTCCTGACGGGAATCAACTTATATCTAAGAGCAGAATTAGTTAATTTAATAAGTAAATATTTAGAAGATGCAGTGTTGAAATTTATAGAAGATTTTCTGAAGAATGATTTGATATTCTCATAAGACCAAGAAGGGAAATATGTTTTAAAAATTTAATTAGATTTTTAGATCTTTCTTTTTCTGAAGTTTCCATATCAAAAACCTCTTTTAATTATTTAAAATAGCGCTGTTAATAAATTCAAATGACTTTCTAAAATAGAAAATTGATAAAATTTCTTCTGCTTCAAATTGCTCTAACTTTCCCCCTCAAAACACGAACGCATTCAAGCTAACCCTGAAATTATTCTCTCCCCTGTAGTTTAGTTTCCATGCGAAATCAATTTCAAACGGTAAAAGTCCCTGCCCCAAACCGAAACCCAATTCGTAAAAAGGATGCGGAAATCTTTTAACACCTACGGGTAGTATCGCTTCTGTTTTATTCCCGATATCAGAAATTGCAATGTTGAGAAACATATTAAGTGTTATTTCCCAATCCTTCAAACCGGGGATGCCTAATAGTTTAAATAGCTCATCCTGAAATTGATGTGAAAGATTTACAGTTACTATCTTTTCACCGAGCACTTCGTTAATATCCAGCGTCCGGAATGTTAAATTCTTCGATATATAATTTATGTTGCCCGGCAGCGAATATAAATTCTGGTACGGCAATGCACCGTCATTATACATCCCGAATATCCTGAATAAAAAATATGCGGAGCGGAATGTTCGTACAAAACCCGCACTCCAAAGTTTATAGGTAGTAAAATCAAAATTGCTGTTCAGCCAGTCTTTGTTCGAATAGGTAACGTTTCCCCAAAACATAACGTAAGAACCGCCGAAAGACGACCGCCTTCGGAAATAACCGTCCTCGATATAATCTCTGAAATCAAGTGAAAAGCCCGCTGTTACTGCATTTACCTTTCCTTCATTTATTGACGGGTTTTGCTTGTAAACACGGTTGGGATAGAAAAATGAAAAATCACTGTTTTGCACTGCGTTGTGATCTGTCCTGTTAATGTAACCGACATTTAAATCGAGTACGGGCGCAACTTCGCCTTCAAACTTAATATCAAATCCATCGGAGTAATAATAATCCCTGAAATCGTTTTTGAAAAGCAGGGCAGTTAACGTTGCAGTTAAATTATTATATCCTTCCGATTCTCCGAAAAGTGTATTCAGCTTATTATACGCATTTACAGTTATGTTGTATGTCCGGTAATCACCCAGAAAGTATTTTGCGTGAAAACCTGTTTTAAATCTTTTATCCGAAAACCCGTAAGAAAAATCAAGGTTGGAATTCAATCTCCTGTTTAAAGCATCGTCGAGATAAAAACCAAAATTAAGTTTATGTCCTTCAACCCTGTTAAAGCTGTAAAGTGACAGCGGACCGCTTACGGCAAAGTTTTTATTAAGATATGTACGTGTTCCGAGAAAAGAAAATTTATCCCAAAACGTTCGCGGAACATGACTCAAACTATCTATCCGCTTATATGCAAGTTCTTCCTCGTTTGTGTTAGGAATCGATTGGGTTGAATTCCAGTAGAGTGAATCTTTCTTATCTGCTTCGGGCAATACAGTAATAACGGCTTTTGAAAAAATATCATCGCTCATTTCAGGATTGATTTTATAAGCGTACAGGATTGAATTCATTTCGAATTCAAACTTTACAAGCCCGAGATAATTAACTTTAACAAGCAGATGATAATCAATCGGCATGTAAAAGCCATCGTAGTCCGCAAACTGCTGCACAATATTTAACGTATCGAAAATACCGCCTGTATTTACCGCCCTGTTTACCCGAAGATCGACTTTAATTAAATCGTAAGTGCTGTCTGTTATGAAAATACTGCCTACAAACCCGGGATCATCTTTCCGTTGAGGATACATTTCAATCTTAAAAACTTTTTTATTGTTTATAGCAAGGGTTTTATCCAGGGAATACTGATAATAATTTAAAGCATCATTTGTAAGCGGACCGGGAATTTTTGCGCCGACTAACAATAACTTTACGTTATCATCGTAAAAATTTTGTATTGTTCTGCCGCCGGTTACTGTATTAAAAGATGATGGGAAATTTGCACTTTGCTTTTGTGCGGTGATTATTTCTTTGTGATAACCGGGTTTTTTAAAATAACCTTCGCTTTCATTTTCAAATATTGCAGTAATTTTTGTGGAAGCAGAATCGCCCGAACCCGACCCCATAGTCATTCCGCCGCCCTGCTTGTATAATTCATCCTCTGTTCTTACCAGTCCCTTTGAATAAGATTTAAATTCATACGCGGAAAGTTTTTTATTTCTTTCGTTCTTTTTTTCAATGGCTTTGCGGATAATAGCAAGAGCCGGGTTCTCTCCCGGTTCAACAATGATCTCAGGCAGGTAAACTCTGGTTTGACGCAAGTGAAAATTTAAATTGCCGATGTCACCGGAAAGATCGACAACAATAGTATCGGAATAATAACCGATATACGATGCAATTAAAGTATAACTGCCCGGCAGAAGCTTCAGTTCATATTCTCCTTCAAGATTTGCTGCTGTTCCGAATGCTGTATTCGTTACTCTTATGTTAGCATAACCGAGCGGAACAGATGTTTTTTTATCAGACACTTTTCCGGTAATTGTTAGCTGCTGTGCGGCGGACTGCAGCGGAAATATTAAAAGCAAAAAAATTATAAGTGATTTAATCATTCGAAAATAAGATTATGCAATACTATACAACACACAATATTAGTGAAAATTTTGCTCTTGAAAAATTTATTTATTGCCTCCTTATTGAAGAGAGTTGCTAACAACTGTTCGAAGCGAAAGTTCTACAAAATAAACAGTTTAATGATTATATTTAAAAGCTATATAAGATTTTAGTTATAATCTTCCAGTATGGAGTTTTATGAAACGAGTATATGAGAATGTTTACACACTTCCAAATGAATGCCTTTGGCAAAGAAGATGATTATAATCGTGAAATGGGAATATGTTTGGCTGTATGAATGGATGTATCATGAATGATCGATAAAGATTATTATTAAGTTTCCAAACTTCATTACTCACAATCGTACAGCCACACATTATACATCTCAAAACAAATATTTAACGGGGTTCAACATTTATTATAAAAACTAATCCGCCATGGCGGAAATTGGAAATTATAAACACATGAAAAATGTAATAGGAATCATACGCGAAGGACTTAGTAAAAAAGGTGAGAAACGGGTAGCCATCACTCCCGAATACGCGAAACAAATTATTGAGTGGGGACACAGGTTAATAGTACAACCTGCAGTAAATCCGAAAACGGGAGAAATTAAACGCGCTTTCCCGGATATATTATACAAGCGAATCGGGGCTGAAATAAGCGAAGATATTTCACCTGCCGATGTTATCTTCGGTTTGAAGGAAATTCATCACTCACGTATTCTTCCGGATAAAGTTTATTTGCTTTTTTCGCACACTCATAAGGGACAGGTAAAAAATCGTATTATGCTTAAAACTTTTATCGATAATAAATCAACTATTATAGATTATGAGTTAATTACCGATGAACAAAATAAAAGAGCCATTACTGCATTTACCTATAATGCCGGTTATACCGGGATGGTGGATAGTCTGTGGACTCTCGGCAAACGATTAAAGATTAGGGGGATTCATAACCCGTTTGAACCGATATTACAATCGGTGGAAGAAGAACATCTCTATAAAGCAAAAGAAAGCTTTGAACATGCGGCACATAAAATTATTACAAGGGGAACACCGAAAAAACTTCCTCCGATGATCGTGTGCTTTTTAGGACGGGGTAAAACCGCGAAGGGTGCAAGAGAAATGTTCGATCTTCTTCCGCATGAAGATATAACTATCGACCGGTTACAGGATGTATTTGAAAATGGTTCGAGAAATAAGCTGTATGCCTTACACATAAGCAGGGATACTATTTTCCGGCTGAATAAGAATGCACTGCACTTGAAAGAAAAATATGATGCACTTACACCGGGAGAAAAGCGCAGCTTCTACGGTAAAAACCCTCGATACTTCGAATCGAATCTTGATAAAGTTCTGCCGTATATTACTGTATTAATGAACTGCATAACCTGGTCTCCCGAGTACCCGCGGACAATAACAAAGAGTATGATGAATAGTATTTATAAAAACTTTCAAACCCTGCAGGTAATCGGCGATATAACCTGCGACCCCAACGGTTCAATAGAGTTTTCAAAAGAAATGTGGATAGACGACCCGGTATTTATATACAATCCTTTAACAGGAAATATCAAGGACGGTTTTGAGGGAAAAGGTATCGCAGTTATGGCGGTTACAAATCTTCCTTGTGAGTTTTCGGCAGATGCTTCCACGCAGTTCAGTGAGAATATTTATCCTTTCTTAAAAAACATCGTGAGTGCCGACTATAAAAGCACAATAGATGAATCCGGATTAATGCCGGATATAAGAAGAGCTGTTATCTTATGGAAAGGACAGTTTACGGAAAGATATAAATATATGAACGATTACTTAACCCAACTTGCAACATAATGGGTATAATCTCTTTGAAAACAATCAATTAAAAAATTGATTGAATGGTTAGTTACTTAATTTTTAATTTGCGGCTTCGCTGCGCTATGATTATATCGTTCATCCAATTCAAACAATACTTCTCGTGGTTTAATTCCCAGATCAGCTAATTCTTTTAATGCAGGTCTGAATATATCCCTGTGAACCGGTATAATAACCCCGCGTTCTTTTATCTGATTTGACAGAATTAAATTTGTCCCGATACCCAAAGGCAACCCAACGGTTTCAGACATAGCAGTATGCACCGAATCCTTGCCTTTTACAACAAACGAAGACACCACTTTTTCTTTTTTCCCGTTTAACTGATACTTGATTTCTGTCTGCAGGATAACCATATCTTTATCATCTTTTCTAAATTCCCATTTCTGTTTAAGTAAATCGAGAAGTATATCGGCTGGTGTGGCATTTCTCAATCTTATTTTCTTTCCGGATAACAATCCAAGCCATTCAATTTTCTTAACTATTTCGCTGTCGGGCGATAGGTCTAGAAATTCGAGCAGAGCTTCCCTGGTAGTATAACCATTCCTGTTGTTAAGATATATAGAAACCCACTCTTCGTAGTCCAGCCGGTGTGATTCGGGTACATTATACCGGTCATCGGTAAGCCCGATTTTTACGAGTGCATTCCAAGCTTCGCAAAATCCAATTTTTCTTAACGAGCCACGGTAAACATTCGGCAGCTTGGGAAGGTGATATATCTTTCTATACTTTATCGAATCGCGGTTAGGATATGCTTCGTATCTGCCGACACCCGGCACGTCAACAATTTCAGTATCGAGAAACAGTCTGTTATACGGAACTATTCTTAGCTTTCCGTCTTTCACATAACGGGCGCTTGCCATTCCTGCAATTACAACGTTCATAGGATTCCATGTAATTTTGTAGCCCCACGGGTTGTCATCGCTTTCCGGTGTAATCAATCCGCCGCCATACGATTTTAACGAAAAAACCTTCCCGCCCTTGTCCCTAATCTTCGTTATTAATCTCATCGTTTCCATATGATCTATCCCCGGGTCCAACCCCATTTCATTCAAAAGGATAATTCCGGCTTTGTGAGCAGCTTCATCGTATCTTCTCATTTGATCGGAAACATAAGATGCAGTTAAAAGATGGACTTTGTTTTCTATGCAATCTTCCACAAGCTTAACGTGCAATGTTTGTGGTAATAGTGATATGACAACATCAGCTTTGGAAATTTCGCGTCTTCTCTGCTTTGCATTAAAAACGTCGAACTGAATGGCTTTTGTGTTCGGGAATCCTGCAGTTTTTTGTTCTGCAAGTTCTAATGATTTATCGCCAACCGTAATAAACCACTTACGCTCTTTGGCTTTTCCGGTTAGATAGGATATTAAAGAGAGCGCCGTACGACCGGCACCTACAACAAAGATTTTTTTCACGGAATCCGCAATTCCATAATTTGATTTTTATAAGGCACTAAGCTAATAGTTTTATACAATTCCAGTCAAATTAAAATCAAAAATATTGCCACAAATCACATATCCCCAAAATTCAATTAAACAACATTTATGGTTATTTTTACAAGTATTAATATAATATTCATCAACAATATTTCTGAAATAAAATGAGACACACTAAATTATTATCGATTGCAGTAATATTTTCTTTCCTGCTAATTTCATCGTGGCAGGTAAATGCGCAGGATAGTTTAAAAACCCAAAGCGGTAATCTAACTGAAGAGCAGCAAGTTCCCATACCCGAAGGGTTAACTGCGGCAGATGTTCTGAACAATTATATTGAAGCTATTGGCGGAAGAGATGCATTCAATAATATAAAAGACAGAACCGCAGTAATGCGCGGCGAGATGATGGGGCAAAGTTTCAGTATAGTAATAAAACAGAACGCCCCGGATAAGCTGAAGCAAATCGTTAGATCCGGCGAAATGAAACAGACAATTATTTATAACGGCAAAAAAGCAATACAGATTACAGGTGAAAACAAAAAAGAATTAACCGGCAATCAATTGGCTGCTTTAAGGTACGAAGCACAAATGAATTTTATATTAAACCCGGAAGCATTCGGTGTAACACCAATACTTAAAGGAATAGTGAAAATAGACAGCATCGATTGCTACAAAGTGGAAATGAAACCGGATACCGGAAGTAGCTGGACTCAGTATTACGATATAAATTCCGGGTTAAGAATTAAAGAGGTTAAAAACGTTGAAACGGCGCAGGGTACTTTCCAGCAGGAAACAACTTTCAGCAACTACAAAGAGGTGGACGGGATAAAATTTCCGTTCAGCATAAAACAGTCGTTCGGAATGCAGACAATACAGCTTAACGTAAGCAGTTTAAAAATAAACAAAGGAATAGACGACAAAGTATTTGAGATACCCGAATAATGCTGAAACGAAAATATTCGGTTATTGTTTTTGATCTGGGAAATGTTCTTATTCCATTTGATTACAATATTCTTATAGAAAAACTTGATGAAATAAAACCCGGCTTGGGTAAATACTTTGTTAATACTTACAACAGTAATTATCATATCCACAGGAATTTCGAACGCGGGAAGATTAGCGAAGAAGAGTTTATCGATAAAATGCTCGGTATTTTAGAGCACAGGATTGACGGGGAAACTTTCTGTAAATACTTTTCGGGTATCTTCAGTACAAATAATAAAGTTATTAAGATACTTCCGATACTGAAAGAAAAATATAAACTGATTCTGCTTTCAAACACAAATTCGATACATGAAAGATATGGATGGAAGCATTATGCTTTTCTTAAATATTTTGATGACCTGGTTTTATCACACAAAGTGGGATCGATAAAACCGGAAGAAAAAATTTACCATGCTGTAGAAAAGTCTTCCGGCTCACCCGCAGAAGAACACATTTTTATAGATGATATTGAAGAATATGTTGAAGCTGCAAAAAGTTTAGGATGGGATGGGATACATTTTAAAGGTTATGATTATTTGGTTGAGGAACTGAAGTCAAGGGGAATAATTCAAAATTAAATTATAACACGATTGTCATTCTTCCAAAAAATCAAGTTAATTAGTTCTTATTTAATTAAATTACTGCCAGTGACCACGCCTGTGAGGTTACTAATTTAATGATAAAAGGTAAATGTTTTTTTAAAGGTCTTAAGTTGACCGCATAAATTTACCTTTTTAAGTAGACTCATTATTGTAAATAAACTTTTTCAAATAATTTATTAGTGTATGTGCTTAATAGTTTTCGCATATAAGTCCCATCCGAAATACAAATTCATTTTTGCTGCAAACAGAGATGAGTTTTACGATCGCCCAACCGAACAAGCTGATTACTGGAAAGATCATCCCGAATTACTTGCAGGCAAGGATTTACAAGCAGGGGGAACGTGGATGGGTATAACAAGGCAAGGAAGATTTGCAGCAGTTACAAATTTCAGGGATTTGAAAAACATTAAAGAAAACGCTCCTTCACGCGGAAAGTTAACATTAAATTTTCTGATTGATAACATTTCCGCAGAAAAATATTACGAAAAGATAAAACCCACATTGCAAGATTTTAACGGATTCAATCTTATCCTCGGCAGCGTAGATGATCTCTATTATTTTTCAACTCACACTGAAGGATTGAAAAAACTAGAACCGGGAATTTACGGTTTAAGCAATGCTGTGCTAAATACACCATGGCGCAAAGTTGTACAGAGTAAAGAAAAATTATCTATGCTGCTTAAGCAGGATGAAATCCATCCGGAAGAATTACTCGATATGCTAAGCAATACAAGATTAGCAAAGGATGATGAATTGCCCGACACCGGTATTGGCTTGGATAGGGAAAGAGTTTTATCTGCCGTGTTTATTCAATCACCCGATTACGGAACACGTGCATCAACCGCGGTACTTGTAGATAATGATAATAATGTTAGATTTGCAGAGAAAACTTTCTTCGACTGCCGGGAGGTGTTTTCAAACAAGAACTATATTTTTAAATTAGAAACTGAAAAGAATAAGTAATAAAAATGGAATTGGTAGTAAAACATGATAAAGATAACGAGCGCTTTATTACCGAGGTCGATGGTTCCGAAGCATTTTTGGACTACCAGCGGGAAGGAGATAAAATAAATTTCTATCACACGTACACTCCTCCCCGGTTGCGGGGACGGGGAATTGCAAAAACAGTTGTCGAGTTTGCATTTAAATACGCCAGGGAAAACAATCTGAAAGTGATTCCTTCCTGCTCTTACGTACAATCTTTTGTTGAAAGAAATAAAGAGTACAAAGATTTGCTTGTATGACAAAGTGAATGCAAGCGAATTTATAAAAAGTTTTAATTAATGGAGAAGAAATGACAAACAAAATCACTCACGTTATTAAAAGGAGCGGTGCTATTGTTCCTTTTAACCAGGAAAGGATTGCAAATGCTATTTACCGCGCTGTAGTGGCGGTTGGCGGAAGAGATAAAGAAACTGCTAAAAAATTATCCGACCAGGTAGTAGAAATTCTAAACGAAAAATTTTCCGGGGGCACCACCCCGCATATCGAAGACATCCAGGATATTGTTGAAAAGGTGCTGATAGAGAACAAACATGCGAAGGTTGCAAAAGAATTCATTCTTTACAGAGAAGATGCTGCAAAAAGACGAGAAGCCGAAGCAAGGCATCATTCAAAACCGAATGAAAGTATTCCATGGGCTAAAATATGGCGCAACCTCGATTGGGCTGTGTCTCATAACCTTCATACTGTCGAAGCATTAAATGAAAGAATTGCACGGGGAGAGTTTGCACATATTGTACATGAATCTGAAAATCTTTATGAAGATGATGTGTCTCTCGCAGCAGAACTGATAATGGAAAGATTAAACAGTTTAAGAATGGTAATGATAAGCGGTCCTTCCTCTTCAGGAAAAACAACTACTACAATAAAACTTGAGCAGAAGCTCACGAAGAAAGGGTTCAGGTTTAAAGCTTTAAATGTAGATCATTACTTCTTCGATCTCGAACTTCACCCGCAAGACGAATTTGGTGATTACGATTTTGAAACTCCGCAAGCTTTGGATCTTCCTTTAATAAACGAACATCTTTTAAAGCTCGCAAACGGTGAAGAGGTTTTAATTCCTTCCTATAACTTTAAAACCGGAACCCGCACACTAAATGTAACCCCGATGAAGCTTGAAAAAGATGAACTGCTTTTAATAGACAGTTTACATGGTCTTTACCCGGATTTCAGTAAAGACATCCCGGCTGATATGAAATTCAAACTTTATCTCGAGCCGCTTTTGCAAATGAAAGGTCCCGGCGGCAAGTATCTTCGGTGGACAGATTTAAGATTGATAAGACGTATGTTGAGAGATTCCGTTCACAGAGCATACAATCCGCAGCAAACTTTAGAACACTGGCATTACGTACGATCAAGTGAATTGAGAAATATCATTCCATATAGCAACACGGCGGATTTCATTATCAGCAGTGCTATGCCTTACGAAATCCCGCTTTATGCACACCGGCTTTTGGATAAATTTAGTGAGTGGGAACAGAAATACAAAGGCGACCCGCTAAGAATTGATGCTTACGAACGTGCTGCAAGAGTTTACAGAGTTCTAAAGTCCGTTACTCCAGTCGCAGATGATTCACCCGTACCGGAAGATTCGGTTCTGAGAGAGTTTATCGGAGGAAGCAAACTGGATTACTCATGAAATCATACCGGGCGGTAAGTCGGGAAAAAGTACAAACATTTAAACATTCCAGAATTCTGAAAAGAATGACTGTTTGGTTTTATGATTGAATGAATTTTTTAAATATTAATCCTGTTTTCCACACAGTCATATATCCATTCAATCACAATTTTTTTTATAAACATTTTTGCAAAAAAACGATTCGCTCTTATAATGAGAAATTCAGACATCTTTTTTCCTGTTGATTTTTGAATGTTTTCCTGTACACTATTGTTGCAATATTATACTAAAATAATTCCGAAAAGTGTTAATTTGTTAAAATATCAAATTATTTAATGAGGAATGGTTGTTGGGAATTAAAGACCAGCTAATTATTTATTTCTCACAATAAGAGCATATAATGAAAGTTCACAACTTAAAGATAAGTTTACTTTTAATTATTGTACTTACGGTATTCACTCCCTTTAACAACATCGATGCCCAAAGACGATCGGGAAGTCAAAAACCGCAGTCAACACACACACGATATAAAAATAATAATAGTAATTCAAGCACATCAACTTTAAGCAATGCATCAAATCAAAGGTATAATGAGAACCGTTACAGCCGTAATGACGATTTCTTAGAACAGTACAAGCGAAATAGATATTTTAAAAATGATGAATTTCATGATAACCGTTATAATAAAAGAAAGAATAAAAATAGAACTGATAAACGTGAGGATAATTATTCCAACAGGAACAAAAAATATTACTCAAATAACGAAACCAATACAGAAAATTATTTTCACATCGACAGGTCTGGCAGAACGCTTTGGGACGGGAAGCATTGGGTGGTGGATGACTTTCCGCTGAGGATATTTGTTAAAGAATCTTCTTCGAGATATTATAAATTTGTTTATAAAGATTATGTACAATATGCGCTGAACGTATGGAGAAAAGCAGATGATAGAATAAATTTTGTTTTTGTGAATTCAAAAAGAGAAGCAGATATTTCAATTCTCTTTATTGAAAACCTCGGTGATAAGTATAAAGAAGATTATCTCGGCTTAACGGAATATGATATAGATAGAAATAAAGCCATCGATCATTCTAAAGTTCAAATAAGCTTGATTAAGTTTGGAGACGAGATAGTAAGCGACGGCGAAATTAAAGCCACTATTATTCACGAATTCGGACACGCATTGGGCTTGGGGCACAGCGATAATGAATACGATATTATGTATCCCTACATCAGCGATGAACATACAGCAGATATGAATTACAACGAACTCTCACGCGGAGATAAAGAAGCAATTAAAGATGTGATCTCTTTAGGCGATGAAGAAGTATATGCATGGAAATAGTTTTTACGCCGAGACGACCTGCCCGGTAATTCTTCATCTTTAAATTCCCCCTCATAGTTTCCGGAAGGCAGTTCTTTGTTTACTAATGTTTTAATCTCTTTTCCTAAAACATTATAAACTTTTAATATTAAAAATTATTTTTGCACCGTCCCTTTCTAAAGATTGTTGCTATATTATTTGTATTATTTGCTGCGGCAACAGGCTATTAAAATTAACAAAAAATCGTTACAAGCGGTCTTGCATAGTGATTACCGAACCGGTGATACACAAACTACAGTTAAACTATCGATTGATATTTACAACAAGGTTAAAAAGTGGAAAATGTAATGGGGCTGACAATAATCTTCATAGCGGTATCCTATATTGTCAAATATAAAATGAGAATAATATATTCATGATTGAAAATAAATGCCGGAATTATCGGTTTTTATCGTGCGCCTTTTCAATCACCGGTTAATAAATTGTACTCCATTTAATTATGTAATTAGGAATAAACTTTGTTATTTTTATATATAAAAACCTTCCTCAAATAAAAAAACGTGATATGAATTTAACCAAAGAAATCTTGTTTGATGATTCGTCAGTGATCGATTCAAAATCAATTTTTCCCGATCGATCGAAACTCGTGAATTACTATAATTATGTGAGAGCAGTTACAGGACAGCTTTGTGAGCCGTTGGAAACAGAAGATTATGTAATCCAGTCAATGCCCGATGTTAGTCCAACAAAATGGCATCTGGGGCACACAAGCTGGTTTTTCGAAGCTTTTGTCTTAAGCAAAGCAGATAAAAATTACGAACCGCTTCATCAGTTATATACATATCTTTTTAACTCTTATTATATTCAAATAGGTGAGAGATGGTTCAGACCGTACAGAGGTTTACTTTCGAGACCTACAGTTAAAGAGATTTATGAATACAGGAATTTTGTCGATAAAAACGTTCAGAACTTTATTGAAAAAGCCGATGAAAAAACTTACTTGGAATATGCACCGATAATTGAAATCGGTCTAAACCATGAACAGCAGCACCAGGAACTTCTTTTAACAGATATTAAGCATGTTCTTTCACACAACCCTTTGAATCCGGTTTATCACAAAATAGAAATTGTTCAGAAAGCTAAAACTCCGGAATTAAAATGGATTGATTTTGAAGGCGGCATTCTTGAAATCGGTCACGATGGAAACGGATTTGCTTATGACAACGAAACGCCAAGACATAAAGAATATTTAACTCCTTTTAAGCTTGCGAACAGATTAATCACAAACAAAGAATATATTGAATTTATTGAAGCGGGCGGATATGAAGATGCAACGCTTTGGCTATCGGACGGATGGGCAACTGTTGAAGCGGAAAAATGGAAAGCACCTCTTTACTGGGAAAATAAAGACGGCGAATGGTGGAGCTTCACATTGAACAGCTTCAGAAAAGTCGAACCCAAAGAACCTGTCTGCCATATCAGCTATTACGAAGCAGAAGCTTTTGCAAGATGGAAAGATACCCGATTACCAACCGAAGCTGAATGGGAGGTGGCGGCAGGAGATGTATTGTATAAAGGTAACTTTGTTGAAAATCAAAATTACCATCCTGTTCCCTTACAGGAAGAGAAAGACGGATTAAATCAGCTATACGGCGATGTTTGGGAATGGACACAAAGTTCATATTTACCATACCCGGGTTACAAACCATTACCCGGTGCTTTAGGCGAATACAACGGAAAATTTATGAGCAGCCAGATGGTTTTGCGCGGCGGTTCTTGTGCAACATCTGAAACTCATATTAGAAAAACTTACAGAAATTTTTTCCCGCCTCATTCACGCTGGCAATTTACGGGAATACGATTAGCAAAAGATAAAGATGAATAAAATGGATATCGAAACAACGGAAGCAGCACACGCTCAAATTTTATCGGAAATTATTGAGGGATTGAGTAAGAAACAAAAATCGCTACCGAGTAAATTGTTTTACGATGAAAACGGATCCCGGTTGTTTGATGAAATATGTGAACTCGAAGAATATTATCCTACACGCACCGAATTAAAAATTATGAGTGATAATATTGAAGAGATTGCTTCATATATGGGAGATGAATGCGTTTTAGTTGAACTTGGCAGTGGCAGCAGCATAAAAATAAGATTACTCATCGAGCATCTTCAATCACTTACAGCTTACGTGCCGGTGGATATTTCGGCAGAACATTTAATTAAAGCTGCCGGTTGTTTGAAAGCAGATTACCAGGATTTGGTAATCTATCCGCTGGCGACAGATTACACAAAAGATTTTTCCCTCCCTGAAATATTCGGAACCTGTAAAACTATCGGCGCATTTTATCCCGGGTCAACCATCGGCAACTTTACTCCGAACGAAGCAAAAACTTTCTTAGAGAGAATTTCAAAAACATGCGGTAAGGGAAGCGGGTTATTAATAGGAGTGGATTTGAAAAAGGACATCAACATTCTGAATGCTGCTTACAACGATAGACAGAATGTTACTGCTGAATTTAATTTGAATATCTTACATCACATTAACAGTCTGTTCTATTCCAACATCGACCCGGTTAATTTTAAGCATCACGCATTTTATAATGAAAAATCCGGAAGAATTGAGATGCACCTGATAAGCACAAACAAACAGGTTGTTAATATTGAGGGTCATAAGTTTGAATTTGAAAAGGACGAGACAATCCTAACCGAATATTCTTACAAATACAGTCCACAAGATTTTGCCGAGCTTGTTAAAGGTATTTATGAGATTGAAAGAATTTGGGTTGATGAAAATAATCTGTTTAGTGTACAGTTTTTAAGAGCGATGTAAACTGTAAAAACAGTTATTTATAACTACGATTTTTTTTACCTTAAAAATTATAAACCCCTTCCTTAAATATAAAAATTCTTTCTGAATTTACTGGTTTTGAGTATAAGGATACCGTTTGGCAATGGAATAATTTTAGGTTATCTATATACAAAAAAAGAGACTTTAAAAGCGATCAATTAAGATTAAATGGGGCAACATTTTGTAATATGTTAGAAAAACAACCACTAAGCTGGGCAATGACAAGTGGCGATAACATAGAATA
This sequence comes from bacterium BMS3Abin03, assembly GCA_002898075.1. Lineage (GTDB taxonomy): Bacteria > Bacteroidota > Ignavibacteria > Ignavibacteriales > Ignavibacteriaceae > BMS3ABIN03. The sequence continues at coordinate 44,803 of BDSV01000140.1, read as the reverse complement.
TACTCTTAAAATATCCGATGATATTAATTAAAATAGTTCGGGTTCTAATGTTGCTAATCTTTCCAAAGCTATCTCACAATATTCTACTGATATGTCAAATCCTATAAAACACCTTTTCAATTTTTTTGCGGTAAATGCTGTAGTTCCACTTCCCACAAATGGGTCAAGCACTATACTCCCTTCTGGGCAAAATGTTGGAATAAAATCAAGAGGGATTTTATCCGGGAAATGAGCTGGATGTTTTCTCTTAATTGGATTTTTATCCCCCGCCATTAAGTAATTCCAAATAGTACCTCTACATTTCATATCATTAATTCTATTTTTAACTGTTGGTTGAGTGGTGCCATCGGTTTTTCTACTCGCAAAACCTGTCATTATTTTGCCACCATGCTTCGATGGAATCTTCAAATGTTCTTTATTAAAATATGACGGTTTATCTCCCTTCCAAAAAAATCGGCATATATTCATGATCCACTCTAAATCTATTTTTCCACCACGCACCTTCTGTTCCATGTTTTCTATATATTATTGTTTCAAATAATTTAAAACCAATATTATCACACCAATCAACTATTGTTCTAAATGATGTAAGGGTTTTACCAAAATTAACCGTTTGGTCCTGAATGACCATAACGGCTACACTTCCCTTCTTTAAGACCCTATAAATTTGTTCCCCTGTAGCATGCAAATCAAACTTATAACCATTATATTTTCTCACATTATCATATGGTGGAGATGTAACCACCATATCTATTGACTCATCAGGTAACTGCTTCATTCCTTCTACGCAATCAATATTAACTATTTGATCTAAGAATTTTATATTATTTGTTTTAGTGTTATTCATCTTAATGTTTTTACTGTAATTGGAATTTACTCAGATATGAAGTTTAATTTTCATTTAAATATTAAGTTAATCGGTAATTTCTAGTCATTGTGATAAACAATTATTCCTGTTTTCAGTACTTCATCTTTAAATCCTGAAATATCTTCCTTTTCATCCAATAGTATTGGTTCAATACGCAAATCCAAATTTCTTCTTAGCTTATATAGCTTTGCTTCTACATCTAAAATATTACCATCTATTTTATCTACTATCACCGCAACATCAATATCACTGTCGGATGTTTGCTTCCCGCAAGCATAAGAACCATACAAAACAACCTTTTTAATGTTGAAATATGATTTGATTATATCGGCATATTTTTTTGCTAATTCTATAGCTTGCTCTTTATCCATTCAATTAACTCTTTCGATTTTTCAATTATATTTTTACTAACAGTATAATTTAAATCTTTAAGAATTTCTTTTCTATAGCCGGGATAACGTGCTTTAATATTCATCGGTTGAATGTAGTCGAGAAAATCTTTCTGCTCATCATTCATTAATTTATACAAACCGGTTTCGCTAGATATTTTGGCAAGATTATGTGTATATGGTGGTTCTTCTCTTTTTACAGAAACATAATAACCCTTCAACATTTTCTCAACCGCTTGATGACACATAAATCCAACGTACAAAAACCTTTTTGTATCCAACATCGCTTCGGCTGTTTTCATGTCATATTCCGAAAGCCCAATCCAATATTCTATTTTATCATCAATGCTTGCCATTTTACCGATTTAAATTAATAAGAATTTCTTTCAATTTAACTATACTTTCTTTCCAATCCTTCTGCTTTGCTCTTTCCTTTTCAACCACTTCCGGAGGTGCATTATTAACAAATTTATCGTTCGATAATTTCTTTTCTATTCCTGTTAACGATCCTTCCAAACGTTTTATCTCTTTCTCAATCCGCTGCCGTTCAACATCGAGATCGATCAATCCTTCAAGCGGAATATAAATCTCACAATCTTTTAAAACGGTAGAAACGCTTGCTTTCGGCTTTTCCAGATTATCATCAACCGTAATTTTTTTAACTCTTGCAAGTTTTTTAATGTATTCAATTTGATGATCTTTAACACCGGAAGACTTTATAAATGCATCTACCGATTTTGAAGGCGGTATATTCATCTCGCCCCGTATGTTTCTTATCGCCGTTATTATTTCCTGAACAAACTGCATCTCGTCCTCTGCCGAAGTGTTGATCGCACTCTCATCGACTGCCGGATATGCAGAAGTGGAAATGCTTTCCTCCGGTTTCCTTTCTTCAATTAACTGGTATAACTCCTCTGTTATAAACGGCATAAACGGGTGCACGATCTTCAGCATATTTTCGAATATCGAAATGGCTCTTGTAAGAAGCGCTGATTTTATTTCTTCATCATCGCCGTATAACCTGTTCTTTATCAATTCAACATACCAATCACAGAAATCATTCCAGACAAATGTATAGATTATCTTCGTTGCATTGTTAATCTCAAAGTTATCCATCGCCCTGTTTAACTGCGTCAATGTTCTATTAAACCGGGAGATAATCCATTCATCAGCAAAGTCGATATGTTTTTCTTTAAGGGATTTATCCAGCGGAATATTTTCGGCATTCATCAAAAGAAATCTTCCTGCGTTCCAGATTTTATTTGCAAAGTTTCTGCCCAGCTCACATTTATCTGCACTGAACAATACATCCTGCCCGAGCGGTGCGAGATAAATAACTGTGAACCGAAGGGCATCGGCGCCGTAATCCCGGATTACATTAAGCGGATCGGGAGAATTGCCGAGCGACTTGCTCATCTTTCTGCCTTTAACATCGCGGATGATACTTGTAAAATAAACATCATGGAACGGAATATCTTTTTTGAAATACATTCCCGCCATTATCATTCGTGCAACCCAGAAAAAGATTATGTCGGGACCGGTAACCAGTGTGCTCGTCGGATAGTAATAATTCTGTTCTTCTTCAGTACGAAAAATTGCATGTGCCCAAAGCCAGCTCGATGCCCATGTATCGAGAACGTCCTCATCCTGCCGCCAGTTTTCAATATCTTCGGGAGGTTCGACACCGCAGAAAACCTCTTTGGATTTTTTGTGATACCAAACCGGTATTCTATGACCCCACCAAAGCTGGCGCGATATGCACCAATCTTTTATGTTTTCCATCCAGTGAAAATATGTTTTTTTCCAGTGATCGGGATAAAAATTTATTTTGCCTTTTTTAACAACTTCAATCGCGGGTTTAGAAAGTTCATCCATTTTCATAAACCATTGCTCGGAGAGATACGGTTCGATAGGAACGCCGCCGCGGTCAGAATACCCTACTTTATTCTGATAATTTTCAATCTTTTCTATTAGCCCTGATTCTTCCAATTTTTCAATTACTTTCTTACGGGCATCAAATCTATCTAATCCCTGAAAATCTTTTGGAACATTTTCGTTTGTGCTTGCATCATCGTTAAAAATGTTTATCACTTCGAGGTTATGTCTCTTGCCCATTTCATAATCATTAACGTCATGCGCCGGAGTTACTTTAACAGCGCCTGTTCCAAATTCCATATCAACATACTCATCGGCAAAAACCGGTATTTCCCTTTCGGCAATCGGAAGAAGAACTTTTTTCCCGATAACATTTTTATATCTTTCATCATCCGGATTAACTGCCACACCCGTATCGCCTAACATAGTTTCCGGGCGCGTTGTTGCAACAACGAGGTATCTATCGCTATCAACAACGGGATATTTCAAGTACCAAAGCTTACCGTTAACTTCTCTGTAAATAACTTCTTCATCGGAGATGGCTGATCTCGATGCCGGATCCCAGTTAACCATTCTATAACCGCGGTATATTTTTCCTTCCTTATAAAGCCGGACAAATGCTTTAATTACTTCGCGGTAATAATCATCGTCCATTGTAAACCGTTCGCGTTCCCAATCGCAGCTAACACCAAGTTTTTTCAACTGCTGAATGATTATCCCGCCGTACTCCTCTTTCCAATTCAAACAATGCTTAAGAAACTCATCCCTTCCGATTTCATACTTATCGATACCTTTGTCTTCAAGAAATTTCGTTACTTTCGTTTCGGTAGCAATCGAAGCATGGTCTGTTCCGGGAACCCAGCAAGCGTTGTAACCCTGCATTCTTTTAGTGCGTATTAAAATATCCTGAATCGTGTTGTTCAGTATATGTCCCATCGTTAGCATGCCTGTAATATTGGGCGGGGGAATAGGAATTACATACGGCTCTTTTGTTTCATCTATTTCGGAATGAAAGATATTATTGTCTAACCAGTATTTATACCATTTATCCTCAACTTTGGAAGGGTCGTATGCTTTCGGTATTTCTGAATGTTTATTTTCTGTCATATTTTAATCGGTAAATTATACGGAAATGCAAATATAAAGAAAATATGAATGAGCATTCCTGATAAAACTACGGTCGTTCATTACTATTTAATCAGGTACAGGTAGTTGGGTATCTTCACCTGGATTCCATGATACGGACCGTTAAGATCACTCGGTTGATCGCCAACGGTTCCAATTATTTCGTACCCTTTCTTTGTCAGCTCTTCCCGTTTTAAACTTTTATAATCGACGGCTTTCATATTGTATTCATCTTTTCTCCGTGTAATTAAAGTGTCGAATTTCGTGTACCCCTGATCCATCAGGTTTTTGTAAGTAGCATCATATTCAAAATCTTTCCTGCCGGTCAGGAAAATTATATTAATGCCTTTGTTAATTAATGAACGATACAATTTTTTCACCTGGGGAATAGCGGTCGCCTTTGCATTCAACACCCAATCATCCATCATATCATTCACATAACCAAAGCCCATCTTTTTAGTTATTTCATAATTACTGAGAGCAGTATCGTCAACATCAAAAATAACTGCGGAATTTTTCTTTACTGCTATTTCATTGAATTCCTGCTGTGCTTTTTCAATTACGCTGTTCAGCTCCTCGTCATACTTTCCCGATTCATAATATTCCCGTACAGCATCTCTTGCAACGGAAAGGTTAATCGGTTTGGTAGAACATCCCGCGATGTAGAAAACCGTTAAGACAAAGAGAACTATTTTAATATTTCTGTTTTTCATATGTTTATAATTTCTCATTAAGGTCAGATAGAACTCGTCCCGATTCTTCGGGACTCGTTTCATAATTAAATCCCAAAGAAGAATAATAACGGTCTTTCAAGTCTTTCCGCCCATGCGGTTTCATTATGCTCGGCGCCGCGTGCGTAAAAATAATCAATATCTTTTCCAATCACGTAACCAATGCCGGTTAAACGGCAGAACATTCTCTGCCCTCTTAAAAGCCCGTCCTCCCCGTGATCGATGTAAAATTTTACCTTTTTTCTGGGACCTTTATATTCGTTTATCATTTCAAATACCTTTTCATTATCATAATAAAAAGAGCTTGACATACATCCGACCATCGAAAAGACATCATCATATTTCCAGCCCGCAATAAACGAGATAAGCCCGCCCATCGAAGAACCCATAACAGCCGTGTTAATTCTATCGGGCAATGTTCTGTAATTCGAATCAATAAACGGTTTCAGTTCATCAACCACAAATTTTAAATATTGATGCCCTCTTCCACAATAGCTGTATTCTTCCAAACGTTCCTGAGTGTTGTAAATACCAACAACAATAATTTCTTTCATCCTGCGTGCTTTCGATAATCTTACAACTGTTTCATCAACCCGCCAGTCTTTCCCGGCAAATGCTGTTTTCGGATCGATAATATTCTGCCCGTCGTGCATATAAAGGACCGGATATTTCTTAAACATATTTCTCTGTTTTTTATATCCCGGAGGGAGCCACACAATTATATTTCTGCTGTTATTTAAATTTTCGGAATAGAATTCCTTATGCAATTTGCATGTACCTACAATTTCATCCCTTCCGATGCGGCGTTTTCTCTTCAATATATTGTCTATTTATATTTAATGATATAATATTTGCTTGAAAGAATCCTGCAAAATTAGTTATCATATTTTACAATTGCCATGTTCCTTGAATTGGATTTTCATCATTAATAAATAGACTACTGCTGAACAAATTGTTTTTTTAGCTGAGTATATATTTATCATTTAATATTAATTCAAACTTTTTACCAATTCAATAAACTCAACCCCCTGTGGGGCTGTCTAAAAAGTAATATTTCTTTGTGAATCTTTGAGTCTTGGTGTCTTCGTGGCAAACAGAAACTTTGTTTAATGTTTGAATTCATAACATTAGCCACCAAGGCTCAAAGGTACGAAGGTACACAAAGAACTTTTTAGACAGCCCCAATTAAAGGGGGATGAGTTTTTCTCATAGCCATAGTAATTATTTGTACTTGTAATCCATTTTATTTTTTGTCTTGTTTGTTTATCAATAATTTATTTTGGACAGATGTGAAATCGACTGACTTCCTTATTTGACGAAATTCTTACCAAAATAAAAATGGATTATTGTCCCAAATTTGCAGATTTTAAACGAACCGATTTTCAATTTTTATACGGAGAAAAATATATGGCAGTAATCAGACCTTTCAAAGCGCTGAGACCCACGAAAGAAAAGGCGCATCTTGTTGCAAGTGTACCCTACGATGTTGTGAACAGAGATGAAGCAAAGCAGCTTGCTGATGATAATAAGCTGAGTTTTCTTCATGTAACAAGAGCTGAAATTGATTTACCGGACGATGTTGATCCTTATGCAAAAGAAGTTTACGAAAAAGCAAAAGAGAACCTTAACAAACTAAAAACCGAAGCCCCGTTGATTGTTGATGAACAGCCGCATTTTTATCTTTACAGATTGATTATGGACGGCAGACCGCAGGTTGGCATAACAGCCACCTTCGCCGTAGATGACTATGATAACAATGTAATACTTAAGCATGAAAAAACCCGCAAGGTAAAAGAAGACGACAGAACAAATCATATAATTACTACTGAAACTCAAACCGGTGTGGTTTTTTTAACATACCGCGGCGTTGACGAGATAAATAATGTTGTATTGAAAACTATCCGGGAAGCAGAGCCGTTATATGATTTTACATCACCTGATGGAATTCAGCATACGGTTTGGACTCTTCCCGATGAATACAATCAAACAATTATAGATGAGTTTGCAAAAATTGATAAACTTTATGTGGCAGACGGGCATCACAGGGCAAAGAGCGCAAGCAGGGCAAGAGAGGAAAAACGAAAAGCTAACCCGAACCATACGGGAAACGAAGAATACAATTATTTTATCTCTGTTATCTTTCCGGCTGAACAGCTATATATTATGCCGTACAATCGTGTTGTAAGCGATCTGAACGGAAACAGTAAAGACGAATTCCTAAACAAGGTAGGTGAAAAGTTCGAGATAGAAAAAACCGACAGGAAAGAACCCGGGAAACGAAGAACTTTTTGTATGTATTTGGATGGCGAATGGTATATGCTTAAAGCAAGAGATTCTGTTCTGGCAAGCAACTCACTTTCAAATTCGATAAGTGAAAAACTTGATGTGAGCATTCTTCAAAACTTTTTACTTAATCCTGTTTTGGGAATTGAAGACCCGCGAACAAGTGACAGGATAGATTTTATTGGGGGAATACGCGGTACAAAAGAATTGGAAAGATTAGTCAATGATGGGAAGGCAAAGGTGGCTTTTTCGTTATACCCGGTAACTGTGGATGACTTGATGAACATATCGGATGCGGGCGAGGTTATGCCGCCTAAATCAACATGGTTTGAACCAAAATTAAGAGATGGACTATTAACACATTCAATTTAGTAAAATCATAAGAGATAATGATGAGAAAAGAATTTAATGTGATTATTGAAAAAGATGAGGACGGTTACTATGTGGCTTCCGTTCCGGCATTAAAAGGTTGTCACACACAGGCAAAATCATTAGACGAATTGATGGAGAGAATAAAAGAAGCAATTGAACTTTGTCTGGAAGTTGAATCGGTACTTTAGTATAATAAAAATGATTTTTGAAAACTTACATCTCACTATAATTATTATGGAAATAAAAGGAAACAAATAATGGAAAACAGAATATATAACTTCAGCGCGGGACCGGCGGTTCTTCCCGAAGCAGTACTTAAAGAAGCACAGGAAAACTTAATGGCGCTCCCCGGTGTGGGAATGTCAATCCTCGAAATCAGTCACCGCTCAAAAACATTTGACGACATTATTAATCAAGCAAGAGAAGACCTGGTAAAGCTGCTTGATATAAGCGATGATTACTCGGTTTTGTTTTTACAGGGCGGTGCAAGTCTTCAGTTTTACATGGTACCGTTAAATATTATGCCGCCAAATAATAAAGCTGATTACATAGTAACGGGTGCATGGTCTAAAAAAGCCGTTAAGGAAGCAAAGAGGGTTGGTGTTGTAAACATAGCTGCTACGGCTGAAGATGGAAACTTTAATAGAATACCGAAACAGGAAGAATTAAAGTTAGACCCCGGTGCATCTTTTCTTCATTATACATCCAACAATACAATATACGGCACACAATTTAAAACTGAACCGGAAGCCGGAAATGTTACGCTTGTGTGCGATGCGTCTTCCGATATTCTGCATAAAAAAATTGATGTTAACAAGTATGGTATTATCTATGCCGGGGCACAAAAAAATATGGGTCCCGCCGGTGTTACACTTGTTATAATAAGAAATGATCTTCTCGAAAGATGTTCCGATGATCTCCCGACCATGCTTAATTATAAAACACATGTCGATAAGAATTCTATGTTCAATACCCCTAACACCTTTGGCGTTTATATAATCGGACTGGTTGCTAAGTGGCTTTTAAATAACGGTGGATTGGATAAAATGTACGAGACGAACAAGCACAAAGCAGCACTACTTTACGATTGTATTGACGAAAGTGAAGGATTCTATAAAGGGCACGCTGAGAAAGATAGCCGCTCCTTAATGAACGTAACATTCAATCTTCCTACAGAAGAACTCGAGAAAAAGTTAGTTGCAGAAGCACTCGATGCCGGTTTCAGCGGGTTGAAAGGACATAGATCGGTTGGCGGATTGCGGGCATCTATCTATAACGCATTTCCAACAAAAGGTGTGGAAGAACTCGTTCGGTTTATGAAAGAATTCCAGGCAAAGAATAGTTAGCAATATTTCAATATTTCGAGGTTGACTCAAAAAACAATGCTGACCCATTGTTACTCCTCGTTCCCCCTATTTGAGTAAAACATGAGTCAACCTCGGTTATTTTTTTAGCAGGCAGATATGAAAATCTACTTTGTTTTTTTACCTATCACATTTCTCTTTCTCTTTGCATGCAGCAAAGAGGATGTAAAACTCGAAGCATTCAGTCCGGAAGCATTTGCATACGATTTGGGTGAAAGCTGGGAAGTGAATGCGACAATAAATGTAAAAGGATTCAATCAGAAAGATAACGCTCAATCTAACACGTACACAGCTTCGATCAGTTACAGCGTTGATCTATTAACACCTGAAGGGAAAAAGATTGAAGACATTTTTTCGGACGTGATAAATAAAACAAACAATGAGAAAATTACTGATCTGCAGCTTGAAGTGCAGTTCGAACTCGATTCTACTTACTCGTTGGGCAAATATAAATTATTTTTTCACATAAAAGATAATTTTACAAATAAAAAAGTAGATAGTTCGGTTGAATTTGATTTAACTGAATAAAAAGTTGTTACGCGGAAAAATACTCTTCCGGGATGGGTATTCTTCCGGCAAATCCATCTTCAATCGAGTGATAAAATTTTATCTCATCCTCATCGCTTTTCCAGCAGAGAAAAACTTCTTTTCCGTCTATTACACCGGGAAAATCAACCAGCCCTATAGAAAAATTCCAATCCTTAAAATAGCATCCTATCTCCTCAAGCTCTTTCATAAAACCTTCAACATCGCCAGCCATTTCCCTTATTCTCGGATCTTCCTCGGCATTTGTTCCCAATTCGTCTGCAATCAATCTCATCTCATGGGTAGTTTTTAATATATCTTTTACTATCTGTCTTACCAGCGGAAGTGTCTTACGGGCTTCGGCAGGTGTGAAGTATTTCGTTTCTGTTGTCATGCTTCCTTAAATAATTATTAGTTTAATTTTAAGTTAAGATATTTAACTCATAAAAAAAGTCGAATTAGATGGTACTGTCTGCTAATTAACAGTAACAAAAATTTATATCCCGTAGTTTGAATCTATTGGATAAATTTTGCTTCTAACTTGAATATAAAAAAAATAATTGAGTGTTTTAAGCTAATAATTTTTGTGAGGAAAAATGTTACCGGTGTTTTTTAACAGTATGAATCCAAAAAATGTAATGACCTACGATGAATACAAAAAAATGACTATAGATGAACTAAAGGATATGAACTCTTATGAGCTTGAGGGGATAGAAAGGAAACATTATGATTACAGGAAAATAAATTTCCAAAGAATTACCAGAATCGAGAAACATTTTAAACCGTCAAATGAACTGATAAACGCAATCGAGAAAATCAAACAGCCACAAATCTGGATGGTAATTACAGAAAGCTGGTGCGGTGACTCGGCGCAAAACCTTCCTATTATTGCAAAAGCTGCCGAACTAAATAATAATATTCATCTCAAAATAATTCTGAGGGATGAAAATCCTCACATAATGGATATGTACCTGATAAACGGAAACAGAAGCATACCCCAATTAATTGCGTTTGATACCGAAGGCAATAAATTATTTCGATGGGGACCGCGCCCTAAAACCGCACAGGAGCTTGTTACAAAACTTAAAACAGAAGGATTGTCAAAAGAAGAGTTTACACAGCAGCTTCATCTTTGGTACGGAAGGAATAAAGGAAAAGATTTCGAAAGCGAATTGGCTGAAATTCTGCTGCAAACCCCGAAGAAATATTCGCATCTTAAAACAACACAAAATACACTTTATAAAAAAAATTATTAATAAAATCCTCTGCAAAACTTATATAAGGTAAACAAATAGTATTAATATTAGTGTCAAAACTAATCAATAAGGAAGGCGAAGCATTGAAAAATGAATAAAATAGCACTTCCAAACTAATCAAGTAATATTAAGCATTTTGTGAAGAATAAGTTTCGCGAAGCCTCCTAATAAATAAGTTCACTTTAAAAAAGTAATTGTAGTGAAAACAAGGATCAAAAAGACTTAACAATTTAATGGGTTCCCACTTTTCCCGCTGGATTGGGAAGAAGAACAATCAAAAATACCGGTTTTATAGTGTAAAATCGTCAATTTTTTCACAAATTGAGAATGTCAATCGATTAGCCGGGTAATTTTATTTTACAAAGTACTGGATTAATTCCAGTATTTTTTTATCTTTTAAATGCCTTTCGTTCTATATTAAACTAATGGTAAATTAAACATTTACTGTAGTTTATATCGATTATATTATTGTAATATTTTTAAAATAATTTACGAGCAGAACTAATGAATATAAACGTACAAAACATAGTGTTTGGCACCGGTCCCCTGGGCTGCGCAGTAGCAGACGAATTGCTAGCAAAGGGAAAATCTGTAAAGATGATCAATAAAAGCGGCAATGGCAAAATTCCCGGCGGGGCACTATTAGTAAAAGCAGATGTTACAGATCCGGAACTCACACGTGAAGTTTGCGAGGGTGCAAAAACTATTTTCCATTGTGCGATGCCGCCATACAGACTTTGGTCGGAAATGTTTCCATCTATTACTTACGGGATAATGGAAGGCGCTGCTTATGCGGGAGCAGAGCTTATTTATGCTGATAATCTTTACATGTACGGCACCGGCAATGAAAATCTTGCAGAGGATCTACCCTACCGGGCTGAGGGATCTAAAGGAAAAGTTAGAGCCAGAATGGCTGATAGATTAATGACCGCACACAAAGACGGTAAAGTAAAAGTTACTATCGGGAGGGCATCCGATTTTTTCGGACCGAGAGTTATTAATTCTATAATTGGTGAAAAAGTAATTAAACCCGCCATCGAAGAAAAAAGTGTAACTATACTGGGGAAAATCGATCAGCCGCATACTTACACATTTATAAGAGATTTTGCTAAAGGGTTGGTTATTTTATCCGAACACGAAAGCGCTTTTGGTGAGATCTGGCATGTTCCAAGCGCCGAAACAATTTCAACAAAAAAATTCCTGCATCTGCTATTCAACATAACCGAAACATTTCCTTCGGTGAAAACCGCATCAAAATTTGTTGTGAACACAATGGCTCTATTCAACCCGGTAATTAAAGAGTTGAAAGAAGTCCTTCCGAACTATGAAAAACCCTACGTAGTAGATCATACAAAATTTGAACAGGCATTCGGTAATCATTCAACTCCTCATGAAAAAGCATTAAAAGAAACAGTAGATTGGTACAGGCAAACATTCAATTTGTAAAATGTATATATTCAACAGCACATTTTATGATTCCGCAGCAAAATAAACGCCGTCTGCAAATGGAGTTTTATAATTAATCTTGCTAATTTTATTATTGAAAGCAAGCAACATTTTTTATTTATCAAGCATAAGGGGTCCTTTATGAAAAAGCTTCTACTGCCTATTATTCTTTTATCTTTGTTCACCCAAAGCAGAGTCTTTTCTCAATCTCCGATAGTTCAATCGATAATAGATAATACAAATATAGATTCACTTGTTTATTTTGACCGGGAACTTTCAGGCGACGTTCAAACAATAATTAATGGACAGCCATATACAATTGTTTCGCGGAATAAAAACCAGCCGTCTAACGATAAAGCTGCAGATTATATTCAACAAAAATTAGAGTTTTACGGACTCGAAGTTTTCAATCAATCATTTAGTTCAACGGGAAGAAATGTATATGCAGTGCAGACAGGTACCGAGTTCCTGAACCAAAAGTATATAATTTGTGCCCATTACGACGATATGCCCTCGGGTGCAATAGCACCGGGTGCAGATGATAATGCAAGCGGAACTTCGGCAGTGTTGGAAGCAGCCCGGGTGCTCTCTCAATACTCGTTTCCCTATACAATTGTGTACGCATTATGGGATGAGGAAGAACAAGGGCTAATCGGCAGCGCTTATTTTGCTCAAAACGCTGCAAACCAGGGAGACTCGATATTAGGTGTAATTAATTTAGATATGATAGGGTGGGATTCTGACAATGATAATGTTGCAAATATCCATGCACGAAGCGTTGGTAACTCTTTGGATCTTAAAGACAAAATGGTGGAAATAAATACTTCGTACGGAATTGGTTTAGACTTGTTAATTATGAATCCGGGATCTACATACAGCGACCACGCTTCTTTCTGGAGTAACGGTTTCGGTGCAATATTACTGATTGAGGATGATAATGATTTTAACGACTACTACCATACAACAAACGACAAATACATCTACTTTAATCAGCCGTATTATGGAAAGATGGCAAAGTTAGCTTTTGCCACTCTCGCCACATACGCACTGAATCTCGATATTAAGATTATACATACACCCGTTGCATCAAGAGATAATTCCGATGATATAGCTGCCGCAGCCGATATCGTAACCAGTTTGACGATTGGAACCGGGATACAAGCGCCGCGCTTATATTACAGAGTTAACTACGGTACAGGGTTTTCTGAGTTTTTTGATGTTGTAGGATCAACGAACAGTGTTTCCGATACTTACAATTTTACTATTCCCGGACAACCTCTCGGAACTATCGTTCAATACTATATTGCCGCACAGGATGCCGATTCTTCAATAATTATAACTCTGCCTGTTGGAGGCGGGGGTTTTAATCCGCCCGGATATATTCCCCCGGAAGATTTCTTCCAATTTTATGTGTCGCCCATGAATATTGTTTTTGCGGATAGCGCTGCAAACACCGACAACTGGACAATAACGGGTAATTGGGATGTAACCCCTGAAAAATTTGTATCCGCACCATTTTCGTTTACGGATTCTCCCGGAGAAGATTATCCGAATAATTATAATGCATCTTTCGAATATAACGGTACGATAGATTTAACTAATATACTGGGAGCAACTATTGAATTTCAAACTCAATGGAATATTGAAACCGATTGGGATTACGGTCAGTTCCAGGTTTCAACCGATCTTGGTTCGAGCTGGGAATCGATGAAAGGTAAATATACCAATGCCGGTACCGGAAGCTTTCAACCGCCGGGTGAGCCGTTGTATGATGGCGTACAACCTACCTGGGTTAAAGAATCGATCGATATAAGTGAGTTTATCGGCAAGCAAATTACATTCAGGTATCTGATAATGTCAGACAGCTATATTACAAAAGACGGATGGTATGTCGATGATATAAACGTAACGCTTTACGAAGCCGTGCTGGTTAATGCTGAGAACTCCACATTACAAATAAAAACATATTCGCTGGAGCAAAACTACCCGAACCCGTTTAACCCGGGCACAAAAATAGTTTTCCGGATTCCCGAAAGCGAATTTGTCACACTTAAAGTTTATGATATTTTAGGCAATGAAATCGTTTGCTTGTTAAACGAACAAAAGGAAGCCGGTAAATATGAAGTAGTATTTAACGCGGCAAATTTACCAAGCGGTGTTTACTTTTATACTTTAAAAGCAGGAAACTTCGTCAGCACAAAAAAGATGCTGCTGATGAAATAATATTCTGCAGCGAGGCTGTCTTTTTACTTGTTCGTCATTTCCACTGCCTGTCCTATATGCAGGTTGCACCGAGAAAGACAAGCTAATAATACTTCTAAGACAGCCTCGCTATTTAATTAATAAGCTTCTTAATAGATACTGCCCCTCTCAGATCACCCGCTTTGTAGTTTACAGCTTTATCATCAGGATATTTTTCAGTAAGAATGTTTTTTACTGCCGATGAAATATCCCGATCGCTGCCATGACAATTTAAACATGCTGTACCTACAAATATCGGTTTCATATATCTTAAATATTTATGGTCATTCTCTTTAACAATTTCGATACGTTCGGATTGTTTCGATAGCTTTCCTTCGGATTGCATTTGTTTAAATTGTTGCAGCACTTTGCTTTCATATTCATCCGGATAATCATTTTTATTCCTGTTCTTAAACGAAATCCTTCTGATATAAATCCCTCGCTGCAATCCAAAGTTATTCGTTAGCACCTGCGCCGTATCGGAACAAACAGCAACGGCATTCTGAACCCCTCCGGCTTTCATTTCTCTGAAAAGAATTCCCTTCAGTTGCGTCATAAATTCTTTTGCGCTTTTCCGCATTTCCTGTTTTTGTGCATCGGTAATTTTATCTGTTTTGTTATCTCCCTTACAAGAAACAAATATTAAAGCGGTAACACCCAATAGAGTTAATATAATTGTTCTCATTTTATCCTTCTTCTTATCATTTAAATTATACACTTCCTTTTGTTCAAACCGTCATATTTTAATTATAGAATTTATAAAACTTTACGAATTATATTAACCTATTTATTTTTAACTTTGCCAACAATCTAATTTTTTTTCATCTCCGTAGAATATGCACTCAAGCAAATTAACTACAAAAATAATATTTGCCTTCTGGCTGCCTTTGGCTGTAACCTGGTTAATGATGTCGCTGGAGGGTCCTTTTCTCTCCGCATTGATCGCAAGATTAGATGAGCCAAAATATAACTTAGCCGCTTACGGTGTCGCTTTTGCATTTGCACTGATAATTGAAGCCCCTGTAATTATGATTATGAGTGCATCTACTGCTCTTGTAAAAGATAAGCTGTCATTTTCCAAGCTGAAAAACTTTACTTACACATTAAATTTTATACTTACGGTTTCGATGCTGCTATTGATTTTACCGCCAATATTTTATTTCATAACAGAAGATTTAATCGGGTTACCGCATGAAGTGTCTTTTTTAACACACCTTGCAATAATAATTTTAATCCCCTGGCCTGCTGCAATCGGATACCGAAGATTTTACCAGGGAATCCTGATAAGAAATAATATGACCCGAAGAGTAGCATACGGAACGGTTATCAGACTAATAACCATGACTGTTACAGCGATAATACTTTTTTCATTCGTTAACGTACCGGGTGTAGTTGTCGGCGCATCCGCACTGTCTGTTGCCGTTATAGCGGAAGCATTAGCCAGTAAGTTTATGTCGCTTAAAATCCTTAAAAAGATTAAAGATATATCCGAACCTATCAATAATAAATTAACATATAAAAAGATTTGCATTTTTTATTATCCGCTGGCACTCACATCTTTAATCACTCTGGGTGTTCAGCCATTTGTTACTTTTTTTGTAGGACAAAGCCGGATGGCTATTGAATCGTTGGCTGTGCTGCCTGTAATTACTTCATTCGTTTTTATATTCAGAGCTTTGGGGTTGTCATACCAGGAGGTGGTAATTGCACAGATAGGAGAAGATCGGGGCGGTTACATTCCGCTCAGAAACTTTGCGATAATCTTAGGCAGCATATCGACTATTATCCTATTCGTAATCTCATTTACTCACTTATCGGATATATGGTTCAACGATGTTTCCGGGTTATCAAAAACATTAACCGATTTTGCAAAGTTACCCCTAATGATAATGGCTGTTTTTCCGGCACTTACCGTCTTAATAAGTTTTCAGCGCGCCGCACTTGTAAATATTAAGAAAACCAAACCTATTACTTTAGGTACTGCTTCTGAATTTATAATTATTATTATTTCTATGTTCCTGGCAGTAAAACTTTTTTCTATAGTGGGTGCAGTTGCCGCTGCTGTTTCTTTTGTATTGGGAAGATTATCCGCAAATATTTACCTGACACCATACTTTTTAAAAGCAGTTAAAAAATAATTTATACGAAAATTATGTGAAAAGTTATTTTTTAAAAGAAGGATTCCAAATGAGAGGAATTTCTTAAAGAGGAATAATATATGTTAGTACCAAGCTTTCAACTCCAGGATTTTCTTTACCAAGACTCGCATTTGAAACATGACTGAACCCAATACTTATTCTTGATTTGTTCTCGAATTTATATGCAATCTCAATCTGCGAACGGAATTGCAAAACAAGATTTAAATCCTTGCTTTTATTTTTCGCATAGAGACCGGGGGCAAAACTTGGTGTTATGTAAAAATAATCCCCTACCGGTATGTCGTAATAAAGCCCCAAATAAAGAAACGCTGCGCCGCCGGTATTGACCATTATCCCGCTAAACGGATGACCCCATAAATTTGTTTCGCCTAACCTGAATTCAATCCTGGTTTCATACGCCGGATCAACTTGCTGCAGTATATCAAAAACAGCAGATGAAATAGCGATGTAATTGGTTTCCTGCGCATAAAATTTAACCGGAAGGAGGAATAAGATTATTATAAAAAAGAAAAGATTCCTTTTGTGGATAATATTTATTTTTCGTCGCTTCAAAAGAATATTATAATTATTAACATGCAAAGTTACTCTTCCCCTGTCTAAAGAAATGTGTTGGAGGCAACACAATTATAAAAAAAATCCGCACAGCTTTAAAGACTATGCGGATTTTCCAAAAAAGACATACAGGAGATTAGAAACCTAAAGTAACTGCAAATACGTGGCTTCCATCAAAATATTGAACATCTCTGTACGCATAATCTATTCGTACTGCAAAGCCTTCCATTTCGTAATTGATACCAACACCTGCTGTGAATCCATAAAGGTAATCAATTGCATTCGGGGCAAATTTATAACCGGCTCTAACAAAGAATATGTTATTATATCCATATTCAGCACCGAGTTTCCACTCATCATCAGAGAAGTTATTATTCTGAAATACACCCGAAAACATCAGTGAATTGTTCTCATCAATGGTTGGTTTATAACCAAAGCCCAATTCAAAAGATGATGGCAGTTCAAAAGGTGCTGTATCTATCTTATAGTTAGACGGAGGACGATTTAGATCGTTAACATCTGCAAGGGTATATAAACCCGGACCATCGAATTTCATCTCGGGTCCAATGTTTTTCATCACAAGACCAAAGCTAAGTCCGTTGATATCAGCCAAATCGTCGTAAATAGCGCCCACATTAAAGCTAAGTCCGTTTGCAGAAACATCACCCAGTGTTTCGGTAATGTAGTTTACCGTAACACCAATAGAAATTTGTTCAACTAACTGCTTCGAATATGATAAACCGGCTGTTATCATTTGTGGTGAAAATGTTGCACCCGTTCCATCTGGGTTTAGAGTAGTAGTTACGGGAATATCACCAATTGATAAAGATTTAATACTAAATGATATAACACCAAATCCTTCAAAATTAGCTGCAACAGCACCATATTCTACACCAATATCAGCTATATAGCTCATATGCGAAAACATAAGGTCAGAGGAGTGATTCATTTTTGAAACACCAGCAGGGTTCCAAAAAAGTGATTCAATACCGGTTGCTATGGAAATATTGGCTTCGCCCATAGCGATTCCTCTCGTACCTACCGGTATCAGAAGTTGGTTAGCTCCCCCTGTACCCGTTCGATTACCCCCTCCGGCATATGCATTACCTAATGCCAAAAGAAGGATAAACGCTAAAATAAAAATTCTTTTTATACTTTTCATTTTTACTCCTTGAGTTTTAAACTTCAATTAAATTAAAATCTATCCAGAATTTGCTGTTCCTGAATGATTGCTATTTTCAAAATCTTGGTCGTACCCAAGTCGGGCATTTCTATATATGCTATATAGAGCCCGCTTGCAACTGGTAGTCCGGATTGATTAGCCAAATCCCACCTTTGAAATTGACTAGCATCATTCTTGTCTATGGTTTTTACCAATACACCCGCCAAATTAAAGATTCTTATCTTCGCTTTGTTAGGCAAGTGTGAGAAGGTTACAAATCTGTTATATTTGTTTAACTCTTCAGAGTTTACACCATAATATGGATTAGGGAATACATTTATTTCATTAGTTTGAGATATTGCAAGATCCTTGGAGTATGATGGCGCCGTAGAATTAAATCTGAACCTATCAGTACCAAAGACAATTGGATTATCATATTGGAATATTAATTTATCCCCGGTTACCCAATCGGTCTTCCACCATATTGTATTCCAGGTTAAGCTGTCAACTTCCGGTCCATTGATATCTACTACATTTTCATGATAAGCAGTGTTGAGGAAGAAACAATACATTCTATCATTCGGATTAAAGGCATAAAAGTTTATAGCGCCGTTTGAGAAATCCGTAGGATCTTGTTTACGATCATAAATAAGAATATTAATCTGGCGGTTATCATCAATACTCCAAACTTCAAATGGAATTCTGATAGCAAATGGCTCATCAACGCCAGGATTCGGATTCATTGGATGATCGGCAAGATTATAGCTCCGGGCAGCATATATGGTTGCCATCGACCCGGTACCTTCCTTGATATTCCAGACAATGAGAGTATCGGTACCAGTAATTATTGTATCTGGCGTATCATATTCTCCTGTGAATCTTATCTCATAATCTTTTTGTAATTCATCCAGATCGGTAGTGCCGGCTCCGAAAGCATCTATAGCCCTTGCAGTAGCCGCCCAACCGTACTTATAGTAGCTGTCAATTTTGTAGCTACCATTACCATCAATAGTAAGTGTTGAAAAATCAACGGGTGCACCGTAAACAACGCTTGTATTTATCTGGAAACCATCCACAACAGGTGCAGCATCCGTACCGAGGTTTGTCGGTGAATCATCACGCGGAGGGAATAAATCTATACCATCAACTACAGACTGGTTCTCAAGTTTCAACTGATTAGTTGTAACATCACTTAAATTCCATAGATCGGCAGTTCTCGATTGAAAACCAATTGTCTCAACAGTTGTAGAACCAACAGCATCTACCGGTCCGCCGGCCCATCCATCGTCAAATATAACCCAATCCATAGTTACGGGAAGAAGAGGCTCAAATGAACTTACTAAAACAACCCAATCTTCACCGCCGGTAAAAGGACCATTTTGGGTATATGGATGAGTAACATCACCCATCTCAATGGTTTGACCATTTATTACCGGTATTATATCTCCGTTGCCCGCTGAAAAAGACGGGGCATCAACAATTATTACACCAGCGGGGAACGTTACAGTGATACCGTCTGCCCAATCACCATCTACCGATACCAGATTCAAATGAAAATTCAACTGAATACTGCTGCCATCTGCTCCGTAAACCGCACTAATGTCGATTGAAGAGCCGGTTAGCGTATCTACTTCATTTGGTCCAAATTTTCGCAGTACTATGCCGCCTGGTACCCAGTTACCATTTGCATCTCTGATCTGTTGTTGTTGTGTAAAGAACACTTCGTATTCATCACCTGTTGTTGCTGCCGGATCGACAATAGTTACTGTCGGTCCTCCATCTGCAGTACCCTCAACGTGAGTAACTTCCAGCTCCGAACCGGTACCTTCACCATAGGTATCACCCGGGTTTGGAAGTTGAGGAACGACAGTTATAATACTAAGCGGGTTTTCAAGGTTGTTTGGTACGGCATCTAAGTTAGAATTAAAGCTGTACGATGTAACTGCGTAGTAATATTTTATTCCGTTAACTAAAGGAACACCGCCTCTAACCTGATCACTGGTTATTGAGATAAATCTTTTAATACCGGTATCATTTCCGAACTGTACCGGTACTTTTACTACGGAACCGGTAGTAGGATCGAAGACAAGGTCTTCTATTTTACCGATACCATCGATAATATCATAAGTGGCTATTCTAACACCTTCGCTAACTGACGCGCTTGCAGATGGTAACTGATATATATTATATCCCTGAAATTTATATCCTTTACTATCTGATGTTTCAGTAGCTTGTACTTTCGTATAATCCTTTGACCAGTCTAATACGATTTCCTTATCTAATTCAGTAACGGTAACACCGGGTGCCGGAGGAGGAACGGGTAGATCAAAGAAGTTGTCATAAGCCACCTGTGCTATCTGATCATAAAACTTCAGCAATCCAATTGCCGAAAGTCTGTCAACTCCGGGTATTGCACCGGCAACCATTTCAGCAACCACTACTTCCTGGGTATCTCCGGGAGCCAAAGTAAAAGGACCCGAGGCGCTTCCCTGGCGTCTGTCTCCGGGCGGTAATTGAATACCGTCCAGCCAGCCGGTACGTGTTTGCGGATCACCGTTCAGAGCAAATGTTGTAATCTGTCCGGTTGAAAGGTCTATAAAAGGTTGACCTGATATACCGAACCTGCCACGGAAGAAATTATAATACTGTGTTGAGCCGTCTATATCTCCCTGCGGCGGGTCACCAATATTCGGGTCGCCGTTTGCAAAATAATAAGCTGCAGTCATTGGCAGATTTTTAAAATCATATATTCTTTTACCATTAAATATTGCAGAGTCACCAGGAGAAGGAACAATAGGCCCCTGGAAAAAGTCAAAACCAACTGCTGGTGGAGGAAGAGGTGAATAAACAGCATCGGTTGCACTAGCATTGTATGTAAACTGCA
Organism: bacterium BMS3Abin03; assembly: GCA_002898075.1. Taxonomy (GTDB): domain Bacteria; phylum Bacteroidota; class Ignavibacteria; order Ignavibacteriales; family Ignavibacteriaceae; genus BMS3ABIN03. The sequence goes on along the minus strand of BDSV01000140.1, from coordinate 23,571 downwards.
GACTTAAAGTAGTATCAACACCAACAAAGTCATCGCCTGCAGCACCTAAATCAACATCAGACCACATTGAAACATACATACTGGCTAATGTATCTTGTTGAGCGCCTTTATTAATAAGCCTGTATTTTCTAAAATACATATGCCCAAGTGCACCGGACTGGTTATATGCCCAAAAAGTACCTTGAACTTCGAGACCCATTGGAGCTGCACCATACAGATCACCGGTCAACGTGGCATTTAAGTCGTTGCCGACAAACCACAATGTTTGATCGGCACCCGGTATACCCGGTACGTCTACGGTTGGATCATAAATTCCATTACCGTCAACATCATCATAGGGAGCACCAAGATCAGCCGGCCATTCGGTCCAGTCTAGTTCATACTGGTCTCTGATAGCTGATGCGGTCGTAAATTCAAGAATGGCATCTCCGGAAAGGTCAACATCGGGACCTCCCGGGTAAACGTCCGGTCTAACCCTATAAATTCGGTACTTTTCAAGAGTAGGATCATCCGCTGTCCCGTCCGGCAGAATTCTCCCTGGCTGGAGACCAGTTGCATAAGAAGTACCCCCAACTCTTACCTGCGGGTCTCCGACAACTTTTGCGCCCCACAGCAAACCTGAAGCGAATACGGCTGTTTTACCGCTTCCCTTCGGATATACAAAGCCCGCATTGGCAATATCCTTATCGAAGTCTGATATACCGTTGTTTCTAAAAACAGTAAGTATATTATTAATGTCCAGGAATTGATACGGTACCTGCGTTTGTATTTTTTGCAGTCCCTGTTTGTTCTTACCGTTATTATTACCCTCGGCAATTGTTATTGTCTGGGCAATAAATAACAAGCTTACTACAAGAACAAGTATGTAATTTAATTTTTTTAAGATCATATTTAAACTCCTATTGTTTTTGTTTGAGCTATCATATCAAAAAATTAGTACTCTAAACGAACACCAAATCTAATTTGACGGGGAGGACCCCACAAAAATGATGATCCAACTCCTTGTGTTTGCCCACCGGCATTTTGATATGCTTGATAATAATCGATATTTATTGCATTGTACAATGCGACATAATCAGGTCCATTCTGTGCGGCTAACTGACCGCCAAGATCATAATCAGACAGGTATCCATCGTCAGTTGCTGAACCTGTTCTAAGAAATACATTCTCAACATTCCTGATATCGAAAAGATTAATAACCCATACATAAACATTTGCTTTCAATTTATCGAAAAGCGGGAATGTTTTATCTATCTGTAAATCAACCTGGAAGGTTGAGGGTGTTGTAGAAGCGTTTAACGGCTCAACCGGTGATCTGAAACGCGAATCGCCTTCAAGACTACCCTGGTTGTTGCCTTTTCCTACACCCATAGTGTATGGATGACCGCTTGCGAAAGTAAGAAGTACCGCTGCACCTAACTCTTGTAGTATCGGTCCACCGTCATCTTTACCGAAGCGATAATCAAAGTTAATATAACCGCTAAGTGCATTATTATAAGATAGAGGTGAAACATACTGTGGTTTAAAAATAGTGACACCATCAAGCGGGGCACCTACGATACCGGCATTAGAATTCGGGAAAGATCCTGTTCCGCGGGCATCCTGAAATGAAACCGAGCCGTTCACCAGAAATCTTTCTACACGACGCATATTGAAGGATATCTCGACACCTTTAGTGGTTGCAAAGTCACCGTTCACTAATGTAGTATAAGCAGGATACGGTGAAGGAATACCATCTAAACCAGTTTTCTGCTGATCAAAAACAACCTGATCTTTTATATCTTTATAGTAACCGGTAATATCGAAAGATGCGAAATCGCCTATTTGCTGTGTAAAACCAATTTCATATTGTGTTGTTCTTGTCGGTCTCACATTGTATCCAACCGGTGCGCCGATAAAGAATTTACCCTGTAAGTTGAGAGAGATATTATAGATTCCTAAATAAATATCTCTCAATCTTGTCTGCTGAACAAACTTACCGTACTGAGCATGAAAAACTGTCTGATCGGTAATAGGAAAAGAGAAACCTAAACGGGGACTTAAGGCGCTAAAAGTCGGCACTTTTACAATCCCTGCAGGTATTACTTCTTTCGAATTAAAATCAATTGATTTTTCCGGATGCGTCGGATCAACAAACATTATATTGTCGGTATCTATATAATCAAAACGTAAACCGGCATTTATAATCAGACTTTTATATTCAATTCTATCCTGAACGTATGCACCTGCAAATACAGGTTTCTTGGGAGCAAGCGCACCTGTTTCATAATTATCACTGCCATCGTATTCATTACCATCCAAATCATAGCCATAATTATTTACTCCCAGACTAACCATAACATCCTTATACGTTAAGTTTGAATTAGGATCGTTTACCCTGCCGGCAATAGCAGTTACGTTCCGGTTTGTTATTCCAAAGTTACGAATCGTATAAGTTCGAAATTCACCGCCAAATTTAATCGAGTGCTCATTACTTATATCTGAAGAGAAAGCGGCATTAAAGTTCCAATTCTCTTGCTTAGATTTCCGATAAGGTGAAATGATATCACCTGGAGCAGCAAAACTAAAATTAAAAATTTGGTATGGTGACGGCGTAAGATAACGTCCTACTCTATTATCGCCAGGTCGTCTTTGCCAGATCATATTTGGATTTATATCTTTAACAGCATTTGTGTTAGCAACACTATCTCCATAAGAAGCAAAATTATCAAGCAGATATGGGTCATACCTGTGATCTGTATCAAATGAATAACCGGCATTTATTTCATAATATGTGTTTGCACTCAAAATGTGAGTCATTTTAAGATTAAACACACCGTTTTCCTGATCAATTCTTCCTACTCTATCTAAATCAAGTATATTTAAAATTTGACCGGATGTGCCGCCGTATTGGTTGCCGTTGAATGTTTCAAGGTTTGTATATGTTCCTACCAGTCTGAAAATGATTGGATTAAAATCAAAAGTTAAAGAACCTGTTCCCGAATAAACCTTTAATGAATTTTTTTGAACCGCCCCTGCAGGATATTCAAAATTGATTGTATCCTGAAGAGGTGAATTCGGATCGGTTATTCTACCGAGATGAATTCCCGGGAATGGCTGTGGGTTCTGATCATTTTGAAATCGACTTTCAAACAAACCGAAGAATTTAACTTTTTTACTGAGAATAGGTCCGCTCAGTGTAGTAATAAAATCGCTATATCCAAACCAGTAAGAACCTAATCTTTTATCACCGTCAAAGCGTGCATCTCTACCTTTAAATGTTACATTGTCTGTAATATATTCTACACTTGCTTTAAGATTAAGCGTGCCGGACTTAATTTGGCTACGAACAATACCTGAATTCGCACCGCCAAATTCAGCAGTATATCCACCTGCCTGAACCTGGAATTCTTCCAGTGCATCCTGTGAAATGTTAACTGCAGAACCGCCTATCATCGGGTTAGTAACATTAGTACCTTCAATATAATAGCCTACTTCATCTTTTCTACCGCCACGGATGAAGATTGTATTATCCTGCAGAATAACACCGGGAGTTAATGCAAGAAGATTAGCTACGCCTCTAACCGGAAGAAGGTCAATATCTTCACTCGTAGTTACTCTTATAGCATTGGTATTACTTTTATTTATGAGAGGCCTTTTGGCAACGACCTCAACTTCGCCTACAGAAACGCCCTCGGCGGGTAGTTTAAAATTTAATTCTGTGGTAAGGTCGGCATTAACGCGCACGTTGGAAAACGTAATTGCCTGATAACCTATATACGAGGCTTTTACCTCATATACTCCAACTTCAACGTTAGAAATTACATATTCTCCATTTACATCTGTTGCCGCACCGAGTGATGTACCAACAACGATAACGTTGGCGCCAATCAGTGGCTCGCCAGTCTGGAGATCTGTAACTTTGCCTTTAACTCTTCCCGCTGTACTTGCAAAAACAAAAGTGGGCAAGAGCAACAGGAATAAAATGACAGAAATCGTTCGTTTCATATTCTCTCTCCTATGATTATTAATTATTTGAGTTAATTTCATTGAGTGAATTATTCCTTTCACTCCAGGTGAACAAAAATTTACTCCCTATTGGGCAAACCGAAGCACTGAACTTTAATTCTATTAATTTCACAATGGAATATTTTGTACTTTACCAACATAGAGATATAATTGCTCGCCTAACCTGTAAAAAGGTGATTGGGTAATAGACACACAAAAAGAAATAAGAAAAGAGTAAAAAATCTCATAAACCTCCGGTTTTTACAATAAAAAATTAATACTATTTGTAACGTCTGAAATTTTCAGAACAAAGTCAATACTTTTTTTACCCGAAATTATTAACTACTCTTATGTAAATTAACACATATTTTTCAATCTTAAAAAAGATTTTAAAGAAAACCCGTTCTTTTCTAATTAAAGCCGTGTTAACATTTTTACTTCTATGCCTCTAAATTCAGGTTCATACCGGCAAACCCCTCCGATACAAATGATGCCTGCCTGCCTTGTGCCTAACAGAATGCTTAGATCTGTGTGGTATCCTAACTTATAACCGAATTGTATAAATCCCCAAAATTTTCTTACAGTATGATCCGGTTCGGGTTCTTTCGTTTGTAGCTCGGTAACTAACGAAACACTGAAATTAGGCGATCGTAAATATTCTACGGATAGTACGTCGCTATAATATTTTTCATCTGTTTTCCAGTTTGTGGTTTGCTGATGTTCGACGATTACCTTAATCGTATTTACATCACCAAAATAGTATCTTCCTTCTAAAATTGGAGTAACATTTTTCGTGTTTGTCGATAGCTCTTTATTATAAGCCAACGCAGCAATTGTTGTAAGAGTGCTGCCCCAATCGCGCTGTGCATGAAAATAAAATTCTTCAAGCTGAGTCTGAACCGGATTACTACTATTTAAGACCCTTTGAAAATATGAATCTTCCGGCAGTGTTTTAGTAATTGTATATGCAGCATCTAAATATGTATCGATGTCAACGCTGTAACCTGCCGCTAATTGAAAGCCCTGCTCATTGTTGGGGTCGAGAGGGGACGGGTGCCTGTTGGGAAGCATATATGCATATTCTATTCTTAAAGAGGGCGGTGTGTTATAAAATACTGTTCCGTCCTGCGAGGTAAATGAGAAGTTATCATAATATTTATACTCGGCTAATAACGATAAGGAACCAAAATAGAAATTAAGATTACTATAAAAACCCTCACCTATTTTAGATTCGGAATCGTTAAACACATTTTTTTGAACGTCGCTGTTCATCTTTACTCCATACTCTGCATATAAATCCAAATCCCAAAAACTGGGTATTAGTCTTACTGAAGCCATATCTGTTTTTGCCATTCCGTCGGTAGGAGGTAAATTAGAGGCATAGGTTCCTCCAATTTTCAATCCTTTTATTATTCTATATTCCAAATCGGCAAGGTGGAGAACATCTTTTCTTTCTGCCTGTGAATTCTCAGGCATGCCCGAAAAAGCCGTTAACGTAAGTCCGGCATATTTACCAATAACCTTTAACCCGAGTAAATTGTTATCAATTCGAATATTTCTATCTTCATAACTCTTAATTATCATACCCCGCCCCAGCAAAGCATAATAGTTACCCACTAAAATATCTAATCCTTCTGCCTGGTCTCCTATATCGACTTTAAAATATTTAAAATCGATTTCGGCATATTTGTCTTTCCCCCTGCTGATCGATGGATCGGGATCATTCGGCTGAAATATATCGAAACGGAGACCTCCGGTAAATATGCCCTTGCTGTAATCAAGGTTAAGCCAGTTCTCTAATATTTCTCTTTTTGTATCTATGTTGTATGAATATTCAAGCTGATTTGAAAAACCGAGACCGCGAGGCATTATTTGTAACCGGTTACCGGACTGCCCAAAAGAAACGGGAGGAATTAATACAAGTGTAAGGAAAAAGAATATTGCTGAAAATCTATAACTATACATTTTAATTTTACCGGAAATTAATAATAAATTGATATGTGAAATTAATTTTAGAACGGTATAATATTTCAGTTTGAAACGGCATCAGCATTCCTATTATTAAAAATTAATTCTGCTTCCAATATTTTCATAGAGAGCAGCGCAATTAAATTTATTCTTTCAATAATTCATCTATTTTTTTCTTTACCTGCAGCTCGTCACCCCTCATGTAGCTAAGATGCGTGTAAACAATTTTACCGTCTTTATCCATTAAAACTGTGTATGGAATCGCCTGTGCATAGTAGATCCTTGCAACATCCGAATTGGTATCCATCAAGATCGGGAAAGAATAATGTTTCGATCTTATATAAGGTTTTACTTTTGCTACCGTACGCACGTCATCGATAGAAATTGCAAGTATTATAAAACCTTTATCTTTGTATTCATCATATATTTTCTGATACTCTGCCAATTCTTCGAGGCAGGGTTTACACCAAGTTGCCCAGAAGCTCAACAACACAGGTCCATTGCCTAAAACCTGATTCAGCTCGACATAATCGCCGTCTAAATTTTCAAGTTTAAAATTCGGCGCTTGCCGTCCCTGCTGCGTATCATCCTCTTGTGCGAAAACAGAGAACGTTAATAATATAGCTAAACCCAAATAAGAAATTGTTTTCATTTATTTCTCCAAAATCATTTTTCGTGTTTCCGCAAAACCATTAGCAGTTAATTTGTAAAAATAAATTCCGCTTGAAAGATGTACGGAATTAAAATTAACCTCATAATCTCCCGCATCACGGAATTCATTTATCAGGGTTGCAACTTCATTACCAAGAATATCGTAAACCTTTAATGATACAACACTTGCATCCTTCAAACCAAATTTAATTTTTGTAGAAGGGTTAAACGGGTTCGGATAATTCTGGGCGAGGAAATACTGCCCGGGTAATGTTTTCTCTCCATCAACAGAAACAGGAAGAGTTGTTGCCTCAAAATCAATAGTAATTCTGTCGTTCGGGTTATGAAAAGTACCTGCCTGAATCTGAACGTTTGCAATACCGTCATTTACAAGTGCGGTAACATGCAACGAAGATAATAAGGTATCGCCAGGGGCTAGTGGCGGAGTGTTAAAATCGGGGGTCGTGGCAACACTATCAAAGCTTGGCGGGAAACAATTCTGCCCAAAGCAAAGTGAAGAGACCCAGTTTGGCGGTAAATCATTTATTGTTCGAACCTCAAAAACTGTCTGTTCAACATTTGATATGTTTACAATTTCAAATTCAAATACCATCTCTGCGCCGAGAGTATCAGAAAGGAATGTCTCGTGTGTAATTACTTCAATGTCCTGTGCTTCAGTGTAAAAACCAAAACCACTTATTAATAGTAACACTATCACTATAAATTTATTTATGTTTTTCATATTAGATAACACCACATTATTTATTAAAAAATTTTAAGCTCTAATAATTAGTTTTTTTATTTGATTAAAATCATTTTTTTCGAAACCGAATAATCACCGGAAGACAAAGTGTAAATATAAAGCCCCGACGAAAGGGACGAAGCGTCGAAATTCACACTATATACGCCCGGACTTTGTCTTTCATTAACAAGTTCAGTTACCTCCTGACCCATAATATCATATACCTTTAATGAGACAAACCCAGCCACGGGAAGCTGATATTGTATAGTAGTTCCGGGATTAAAAGGATTAGGATAGTTTTGGAAAAGCCGGTAGCTTGTTATTTGACCGGATGATGTTTCATCATCCACATTGACTGGAATATAATTCATCCAATTGTTGATGATGTAGTTATAATTTTGATAAGAAGCACTGTTATTGTAACGATAAGGACGACCTGCAATGTAGATAAAAGCGCCTTCGTTATCTTTTTCAATTCTAAAGCCGGCAATCCAATTAGTACTTGCATTATCATCAAAAATAGGTATTGCTTCAGAACCTGCGTCTAATAAAGCGAACTGTACCCGCGTATGATTAGGAAGCGCAGGCATATTGGTTAAGCTGTCATCCATAGCAATTAATTCGGTTACATCCGAAAGTCCGGACATCTGTGTTATACCGCAATAGTCTTTTAAATCCTGGTTGAAAAACTCAGCGCCTTCTCTTGTAGCCAGTAAAAAATTTCCTCCCTGCCCGATATAATTTAAAACCTGCGCAGGATCATAGAATACTTCATCGCCCCCGTAACTGTTGCCTATCCAGATTACTTTATGGTACAGATTTAAAATAGAATTCGGAATATCGCGGTTCATCAGATTTATTTGTTGAATATTCGGATTGGCACTATAATCAAACCCCTGGTTGCCGAACAAATCCCAGATATCGACCTGGTGATTTCCGAAACAAGCGGACGAATTGTAAAAGTTTTCCATCTCGGTTGTGTAGGTAGCATACTCAATACCATTAACAACAAGGATATCCGAAGTTGCACCTAAGACGGTTATATAATTTTCAAGAGTACGTGTGTGCTGCCGGTTACCGTCGCTAACCGTTAACGATACGGTATAGGATTGTTCGTTAGTGAAGACCCACGTCGGTTCCGGTTCGTGGGAATCAATAGTCCCGTCATTATCAAAATCCCATTCCCATGAAATAATATTCGTAGTATCCGTAGCCGTAGAATAATCAGTGAACTGAACAGTAAAGGGAGATGCACCCAAATTTTCTTCAACCTGGAAAGCCGCATTAACATTGTTTGAAACAACGAGGTCAGTCATAGTAGATTGATAAGTTTCTTTAGTGTCATCACTCTGAATAAAAGCGACAACCCTGATACTGTCGAAATTAACCGCTTGTGAAAATTCCATGGTAGGAATATACATCAGGTCAAGTTCTGTAGAATCACCCGGAGCAGGTATTGTAAAATTTATTCCATGTCCATCCGGCAGCATCTTGCGGCAAACGCTGAAGAAAATTGTTTCTCCGTTGGGACTCGGATAACCAAAATCAACACTTTTTTCAGTAAGTGCTACCCTTAGTTTTATATCACCGAATGTTGTAGCATCAGCCGGATCTCTTATTATTTTAACGTGCACATTAATAACATTATTCGAAAACCTTTCCGGTGTAAGAACAATGTTAAACGGTGCATATTCAGCATTGCCGTTTGTTACCGCATTCATAAAGGCAGTTTCTGTTGTACTTACCCCGGTGCCGTTTATTTCAATCCAGGGTACTGCATTAACTCCATAATAACCCCGTCGCATATTATTATCTGCACTATTCAACAGATACATCGGGTCGTTATCGGAGGGCCAATCCACATTATAAATAATATGTGTTATTAAACCCGAATCTATCAAAGCGGCAGTAGTAGCGTTATACCATGCATTATTAAGCGTAGCACAGGGTCCGCATCCCCAGTTTGTAAACCTCTCAACGACCGACAGTTTATTATAAGCAGCCGTTTGAAAAATAAAACCACTTACCAACAAAATCATTAGCAATCTTTTCATAATTGCTTCCCTTTAAAAATTAGCGAATAATATTTTTACCTCCCCCAATAAAATTTTATACCTATCCTCATCTAAACCTTAGATGAAGATAAAACAAACGCTTTTTACCTCTATTTCTTTTTTTCGTACAAAGAAGAAGAAAATATCGGCGAGACACTTAAGCAGTGCCTCACCTTTTAAGTTAGGTGTTACTTCAAAACACTCATTTTCTTAACTGAACTGAATCCTCCGGCTCTCATTTGATAAATATAAATGCCCGAGGAAAGATTAGTAGCATCAAAAGTTACATTATATGTTCCCGGCTCCTTGACCTCGTTAACTAAAGTTGCAACTTCCTGCCCGGTTAAATCGTACACTTTAATAGTTACCGGACTCTGTTTGGGAACTGCATAAACAATTTTAGTTTCAGGGTTGAAGGGATTCGGATAATTTTGACTGAGAACAAATTCATCCGGAACATCAAAATCGATACTAATTACGTCGCTGTATTCTGCTCTTCCGTCAAGGTCCAGTTGTTTCAATCTATAATAATATGTTCTAATACCGGAATACTTAATGTTATCAGTAAAGGAATAAGATTGAATTTTTGTTGTTGTTCCGGAACCCTGAACGAATCCCACACGGTAGAAGTTTTCTCCGTCTGCCGAACGTTCGATTTCGAAGCCATGATTATTGGTTTCGGTTGCCGTAGTCCATTGCAGTACAACACCTTTAGATTTTGCCTGCGCTGTGAATGAAGTAAGCTCAACAGGAACAGGCACCAAATCGGTTAGCTTAACCTTCGTTCCCTGAAGGATTTCTTTTGTATTTTTGTTCTGTATAAAAGCTACTAATTCACATTCATCGGTAACCCAGCTTGGATCGAGGGTAAAACTTAAACCGGTATTTATAGATTGGTTATTCAGTAAATCGACCATGGTGCCGTTTTCATCGGGCATCATCAAACGCTCAACAAAACTTACCTCGGTTTGCCCCTGCCAGTTGAACGGGATATGTGACTCTGTAAGCACAACGTGTAATACTAAATTATCAAAGTCTGACGGTATTGTTGCAACCCTGTTAACACTAACCGTAAGGTTATAATCCTGCCCGGTGTTTTGACCGAATATACCGACGGTAAGCGGACTGTTAATCCCTATTCGCCCTTCATATATCGGCAAATAGTATTGATACATACTTTGTGTATTACTGCCGCCTACATAATAATCAACTCCGTCAAACACAGCAGTTGGAAATCCTGTAATACCGTAATAAGCAATTCTTGCATTTGAATAAGAGTTTGTAAAAGGATCGCCGTTATGATATTCTACTGCGGCAACTGACTGCCCGTTCTCTATTAGATCGTCTGCTCCCATTGCTGCACCCGGGCAATACTGGCACCAGGTACCCGTGCCGATTTCGAGAAGAACCATTTCACGCTGCGTGGTATATGTGTTAAACCATTTGTTCATTGTATCGTTAGTTGGATCCAAATCCCCTGCTAAATTAGTATTAACGATAATTTCGAACAGTTCGTTCGACGCACTTGCAACGTAATCCGGAAATATTACGGTTTGCTCTGCATCGGGAGCGAGGGTAACCGGGGAGCTGGTTTCTGAATAAACGGTACTGCCGGCTATTTTTATCTTACAACTTACATCGAAAGTTTCTGTGTTCAATCCAAAGTTTTTTACAATAGCTTGAGGTGTTACCGTGCTGCCGGGTACATACTGGTTATCAACAAGAATATCTTTCACCATAACATCGTGGGCAAGAGGTGTGAATAGACGGCATTCGTCTATATACCAATAATTAATGTTGTAGGAATCACCGGAAAAATACCAGCAGATCTGAAAGTCTGATGCACCCACATCACTGTTATTAATTGCTACAACTTCGGTAGTTGCAGGAACCGAGCCGGTCGGGTTCACAAGTTCCCAAACGGTGTTCCAGTTACCGCCGCCCGATCTTGTAGCCACGCCAACAGTGTAATCTCCCCCGTAATGATCGATCATATATTTGAATTCTATTCTTAAATCCGTTACACCGGATAAATCCGTAGATGAAGAAATTAATCGGCTGATTCCGTTAAACTGGGGCGACCAGCTAAATCGTGCCTCCGGTGCAGTCCCGCCTGCGTTATTACTGTTATTTGCACTCCAGTTTGCACTGTGTGCATCAATTGACCATCCGCCCGGAGGGAATGTTCCGCCACCGAAATCCTCGGTAAAATATGTTTGCGCCATCAAAAACGATGGGACCAAAAAGCAAAAAGTAAAAATCAACTTTTTCATACTGCCCCTGTAATTGTTAATAAATTATACAATTTAAAAAGTTGGTAAACTACTTAAAGAATTGTAGTACCAATTATTATAAAAATTACCTCCTTATCTGTTTTTTATTTTGATCATTTAAAATTATAACGGGCACCGGGTTGGTGCCCTTGTTAAAATGTTATTTGATTATGCTCATCTTTTTAACAGACATAAATTCACCGGCTACCATTTTATAAAAATAAACTCCCGATGAGAGATTGCCTGCATCGAAGTTAACCTGATAAACGCCTGCGTCTTTTACTTCATCCACCAATATTGTTACTTCCTGTCCTGTTAAATCATAAACTTTAATCGATACGGGAGATCGTTTCGACAGAGAATAAACTATCCTCGTTGCCGGATTGAAAGGATTTGGATAGTTCTGCCCCAGGTAAAATGATTTAGCAATCGTATTCTCTTCGGGTATTGATGAAATAATACCCTCCTTAAGCCAGGTAATAATGCGGGACATCAAAGTATCCCTGATAGCAACGTCATCAATCTGTTCGAAGCCAATTCCGAAGTAAACCACTCTGTTATCTGTCGTGGCTGCACGGATAGCGGCAACATCGGGTCCGTTCAAAAACTTTAATATCGGTGTTGCATCCGAATCATACGGCGAAATTTTATCGGGAGACCGGTCGTAAACATCTCCGAGAACAAACGTTAATCCGTCAGTTATCGGGTCTCCATCGTAACCTTTCAGCAAATAGCTGCTTCCCGCATTTGCCTCATAATTTGCATGCAGATAATTGTTATAAAAATCTTGTGCAAATTGGCTATTGCCGCCCGGTTCAAAAATATCTGCACCAATGTTCTGCCCATTGATAAACAATCTGCCGCCTACATCTATGTAATTTTGTAAAGCATCTACTTCCTCTGGATAGAATACTGGAATTGCAATTCCTGCGGACCAGGTAATTATCATGAAATGAGATAAGTCCACTGCAGGTGCCTGAAGCGCTTCACGGGAGACGATGCCGTAATTCCCGGTATAAACATCATCTAAAGAATTGGAGATTAAAATTCCGTACCCTTCTATACTCGCATCAACCACAAGTATGTCAACACCTGTTGTTGTTACATTCCTCAACAGTACACTGCCATTTAACCCGGGGCTATTCTTAGATGCAAACCCAAGCTGGCTTTTTCCGAAACCATTAATTCCATTGGGATTTATGGTTACACTTATTGTTGTCGAATCTCCGGCGGCAACTTCTACGGAGTCAATCTGCCCGGTGGGAAAAGTGCCGTTAACGGTTGTATATTCTCCTGCCCAGCCGGTAGGTCCGTCAATAGTTAAATCGATATAATACATATCATCCAGCAAACCTTCGTTATGAAGTACCGTGGTGAATTCTGCGGGTGTATTATTATCTTCAATAACATCGGGGCTTGTCGATGCTATTGTTGCTGCATAATCGGGGGAAACAAGAGTCCATTTTTCAGCTTGTTGAATTTCACCGTTATAAAGTGGCGACTGCACTTCGTAAACTAAAACGACCAACTGGCAGCTATCTGCAACAAAATCAGAGGGCACTGTGTACTGAACGTTCTTTGAAATTATTTCTCCTGTATTCCAGGGGGCAGCACCGTTCAATTCATCACCAAGCGCACCGTTTATCATCGAGCGAACGACATGATTATGAACATAATTACTACCGCCGGGGCAGCTACCGTTGCCTGATTGCGAATGGATTAGTCCGTCTTCCAACAGGATCATATTCATTTTGTATTCACCGGTAAGATTTTCTAAAGCGGTAACGCTTACGGTTGCATTTAATTCACGGGTGGTTTTATTATATGTTTTATCCAATGTAATACTAACCGTTGCCGGAACGTCGTATCTTAGGTTCATTTTGCCGGGCCAGGCGCCACGGGACATAGGCGGACCGGTTCTGTCGATAACTGCGGTGGGGTAGGCGTTGTAACCCAGATAACTAATTATTGCGTTCCCCTGAAAATATGAAAAAGGATCGCTGCCGTTCGCAGGTCCGTGATAACCGATCATTATTGCATTCGGCATATCTTCAAGAATTTGTGCCATAACCTGGTGACCACAGGGACACCACTGACACCATGTACCGGTAACTTCTTCTAATACCGGATTCCTCTGGGTTTGTGCAATCAATAAATTAAAGCCCCCAATTACAAAAAACACCGAGGAGAATAAAAACAAAATTTGTAATTGTTTCTTCATTAGTGATTCCTAATTTTTGTTAAATAAAATTATCCCTTTCAAAATCACATGTCTGAAATCAGCCGAAATGCTTTTCAGCTTTAATCGGGCAAAACGGAGCTAAGAAGCTATTAACTCACCATTGCCGGTTAAATATTTTTCCACTTCGGAGAAATCTTTACCCTGATTCCACATACAGTTAAAAAGTATCCTGCATGCTTCCGCAAGCTGTTTGTGTTCAATATATATCATGGTCAATTCGTTTGATACATCAATCGGCTGTTCTAACGGAAACATAACTTTTTCATCATCGAATATTAACATTTTTATCGGGAGCTTTTCTACTACTCTCGCTTTCTGCCCGAATCTTAAAGATTTTTTAACCGACTCGAGCAGCCAGTCCAGTTCTTCAAATTCCTTTAATTCATAAATATCTTTTGTAGTGCCGCCTCTCTTGAGCAGCCGGGTTTCTTCATCTTCCTGTTCGCCTAATCTTTGGGAATTATCGCATGCATAAGGACCTTTATTAAAAGTAAGCATCTCTCTTTTTGTATTACGAACACTGTTGATATAGCGTTTATGAATTTGAACTTTATCCTTCATTACATCGATGAATTCCAGCGGGTTCACAATCGATTTACTGTTTTCAAATATCGGGGTGAATACTTCAGAGATTTGAACTATTAATTCTTTTTTCCGGTTCAGATCATTCTGATATCTCGCATAGACCCGTTCCATCGCTAATTTTGGTTCAACGGCTTCGTATATCTTATTTCTGCCGAGCTTCTTCTCAACACAAATACCGCGGTTAACCATTTTGTTAAGGACTTCATAGATTTTTGTTCTTGGTATATTAACGGCTTGTTGTAGTTCGGTGGCTGTAAACATTCTCCCGCTTAAAAGGGTAATATAAACTTTTGATTCTCTTTCGGTAAGACCGATATCGATAAAGGTTTTTAAATATTTAGAAGTATCCATCTAAAAAATCGCCCTGTTACCCTTTGGGGGTGGAAAACAAATTATTAAATAACTCCGCTCGGGGGTACAAATTACAAAGAGGGAATTTAAAAATCAAGAAAAATTACTTAAAAACCTGCCGCGTTTTAAATATGCTTTAGAAATGTTGAATTGTGAAAGATGTAAATGTTTAATAATTAAACGAAAGCAAGCCGTTTTCTACAAAATTGTTAATTGGCAAATAAAAAAAGTTGCCCCGGGTATTAATTTACGTTTGCCGAAATTCAACAGATGGATTCCTTTTCTGACATTCGATCAAAAAGTTGAAGCTGCCTGATAGACTTCTTTTGTTGCGATGTTCTGTACATATACCACAGTATGTAAAGTTCCGCCCCACGCCGGGGAAATATTGGTTTGCCGCTGGAAAACAACATCCTCGTTCGCGCTTATTCCGTCTAACGATTCACCGGCATCGGAAGGAAGCATTATTCTCATAACATCGAAAAACTGTGTCTCGCCGTTTGCGCCGGGCGGTGATGAAAATTGGATATCCGTTTCTGTTATTACGGTATGCAAGACAATGTTCGAAAAGTCCAGACCGCTGCCGTCAATTACCCTCAAAGTTGCGGTTATAAAATAAGCTGTCCCGGCAATGCTGTCTTTAACATTAACGCTAAACTTTGGCGTGATTAGTAACTGTTGATTGATCGAGTTTTTTATGCTTACGGAATCGGTTGAAATAGGGCGTTCAGTTCCGTCAATAATCGTTGTCGGAGCAGAAAATATATTGTAGTAAGATATTCTCGAATCACAATCGGCGGAATTAGCATTGTAAAAAGGATCGCCGGGTCCCGGAAAGTTTGTAGGAAATTTTATTGCGACAATTTTATCATGTCCGTAAGTATCGCTAACAAGAGATTCGATAATTTTGTTTGATGTAAGACATGGAATACAGCTTGTGTTAGAAAAATCTTCTAAAAGAACGACCTTACCTAAAGTTGCTTCCACTAAAGTTAACGATAATTGAACAACACTATCTTTTATTACTTCTACCGTTTGCGATGATGGAATATAATTATCTTTTTCCACCCGAACCTCATGCGTACCGACAATGGTTTCAACCGTATCGGGTGTTACTTTGCCGGTATTGGCATTATCAATAAAAATTTCCGCACCGTCGACGTTAGCAGTCACAAATATTTTTCCTGATCCGGGCGGCGGTGTAGATGTAGGTGGATTTGTTTGACATCCGCTTAATAAAATAATAACAAATAAGGTAAAGATTATTTTTTTCATTTTTCTAATCGAATTCGGAATTTGTTAATAAATAAATTATTGAATCGGAAACTTAAAAATATGGGAGATTAAATAAAAAAGAATTCACTTTGCACAACTGCTAACAGAATTTGCCTTCTTCATAAAAACCACATCTGTCCATAGTAAATCATTTATGTATTAGCAGGGGCAAAAATAAAATGGATTGAAGTAATAATCGTTACTAAAGCTATTAGAGAAACTCATCATCCTTAATCTTCCTTCCGTTACCAAGGGAAGGAGGCGGGGGGTTTGGTTTATAGATTTAGTAAAATTTCTAATCTGAAATTAAATGATAAATTTTTATTCGACCGAAAAAAATAATTTGGACAGCAATGATAAAAACATCAAAATAACTTTTCATTAGATTAGGGTTTGTTTCCCGATAAGATAAATTATGTATACAATATAACCGGCGAATAACAGCGCCCCTTCCCATCTCCGCAAAGTAAACTTCGTCCAGCAAAGAGGTAAAATCACTATGGTGAAAAACATCATTACGGAAAGATCAACTATAGTAACGCCCGTATGAGATATTGGATTAATTAAAGATGATATTCCGAGAATGCTTAGTATATTAAATACGTTGGAACCTACTGCATTACCAATTGCAATATCGTTTTCATTCTTTAAGGATGCTACAACCGAAGTTATTAGCTCTGGTAAGCTCGTTCCTAAGGCAACAATTGTTAAACCTATTACGGCTTCGCTTACACCTAATTTTACAGCGGTAGCAACTGCACCATTCACAAAAAGATTAGATCCGAAAACAAGCAGCCCTAACCCGCTTACAACAAAAACCACCGATATCCAAACCTTAAACGGTTTTTTAGGAATTCCGTCTTCAAACTCTTTTAATGCCTCCTCTTCTTTTTTCTTCTTTAAAGCATATTTATATCCCCAAACTACGTAAACAACTATTCCTGTTACGAGAACCACGCCTTCCACCCTGGTTATTGTATCTCCCAAAAGAATTAATACGAGAAAAAAACTGACGCCAATCATAATAGGAATTTCTCTTCGGACTAACTGGGTTTTTACATGCATCGGGGAGATTAAAGCAGAGATGCCCAAAATGAGTGCAATATTACAGATGTTAGACCCTACAACATTACCCACAACAATTCCCGGGTTGTTCTCAATAGCGGCTTTAATACTAACAACAAGTTCAGGACTGCTTGTTGCAAAAGCCACCACCGTTAAACCTACAATCAATGGGGAAATACCGAACTTGAGCGCAAGCGAAGAGCTGCCTCTAACCAACAGTTCTGCTCCGGCAAATAAACCGATGCTGCCCCCGATTATGTAAACTAATACCTGATATTCACTCATGAAAAAAACCGAATTAAAAATTGGCTATCAATATAGAAAGATTTTATTTCACTTATAAAGGATTTGACAATCAGAAGATACTTATTTAGAAAGCTTTCTTAATATAATTAACAATTAAATATACGGAATGTGACTTTTCCCTTAATTGTTTACGCTTATTTGCCGTTATGTTTTTTAGATTACCCGGGTAAACTGCGTTCCCTTATAACCCGTTTGCCGAAGGAGTTCTTTGGATAAAATTTCGTTACGCTTCGATGTGCCGTATATTCAGCTTGCCGCTGCCAAAATACTGCGAGACGGGATAAGATATATTTTCGGTTTAAACTAAAAAAAAGCCGTCCGGAAAATCCTGACGGCTTTGAAAAAATTCGATTAATATTTATCCGCTTTTTCCTTTGCGTGTGCCATCCAGTATCCACCTATTCCGTAAATGTTTGCATCGGACCAGGTGGCAATCTTTATTACAAATCCATCCCGCGAAATTGACATCGGGGATACGTTGTATCTTATGTTTGTTTTAACACCTGCATCCACCAGCGTCACACCTAAAATTACATCCGGTTTTTCATCAAACGGGACATCGAAATTTATCTGCACGTTAACCGACCTTTCGCCTTCATTTTTGTCTAAGGTATAGCCGGCAGTACTGGTATTAACAGACCATTTACCGCTTTGAACCTGTTCCTGCGCAAATACCGATGTAACAAGTCCAAATGCTATAAACAGAATAGAAATAAAAACTAATTTTTTCATAACGCCTCCAGAATATTTGTTAATAAATTATATGAACAAGATAGAATGTTAATTATTCTTTTACAAGACAAAATAAATATAAGAAAAAATAATCTTATTTTTCCCGGGTTTTTAATAACTGGTATAAATCCTTCTCGTCTATTTTGTAATGGCTTGCATGCCATTTTACATTGCCATTTTCATCGAGCCATATCAACTGCGGCGATTCATGAGCAACATTTAATTCCCGTGCTATATTATTGCTCACCGACCTTGCGCTAATAACATTTATTTTAGCAACTTTTACTTTATTTCCATTAATATTCCTACACCACTCGTCAAATTCATGCTCTACATAATGACTTGTCGGACAAAAAGGACTATACTTAAAAATAATAAGTTCGTTACCCTCGGCGGTAAGCTTTTTAAATTTTTCCCAATCATCTAAAGAACGGATCTTCTTAATTTTCATATCCTAAATTCTTCTCAGCTCTTCTTTCTGTTTTGTTGATAATCCTTTAACAACCAAATCATACGAATGGTCTATCCATTGCAGTATTAAATTTCTACGTACGCTGCCGTCAATTATAACGGTGTTCCAGTGTTTTTTATTCATATGATAACCGGGCTGAACGGTTTCATATTTTTCTCTCTGTTCGAATGCCAGCCCGGGGTCGCATTTTAAGTTTACCTGCAGCGGTATCTTTTCAAGCGGAACGAGCGCAAAGATTTTACCCATTACCTTGAATACAAGTGTTTCTTCATCGAAAGGGAAATCTTCAGTTGCACCCTTTTTATTTAAACAATATTCGCGAAGTTCTTCTACGTTCAATTGTGTTTTGTTTTTTTGTTGTAAAGATAGTTTAATTTAAATATTTAGTCAGTGCTATTTTCTATTTCATTCGGGTTTTAAATTTAATTTATAAAATGCAATTAAATTTTAAACACGTACCAACTCTTATTTTTAGAATTAGTGTTAATTAGTGGCAGAAAAAGATGTTTTATTATCGCCACATCATTATAACTCTATTATCTGTCTAACTCATTCATTAAATTATCATTAACGATTTTAACAATAATATTAATCGAAGATGATTGTTTATATCAACGGCAAATTTGTTCCGTTAGAGGAAGCGAAAGTTTCCCCGTTCGATAGGGGATTTTTGTTTGCAGACGGTGTTTACGAAGCAATGCGTACTTACAACGGAAAACTGTTCCGGGTCGAATATCATCTGCAAAGATTAAAAAGAAGTCTTAATGCAATTGAACTGTCTTACAACGTAACCGGCGAACTTGAAACGGTTATATATGAACTGATAAATAAAAACAACATAACAGGAGAAGCTTTTATATACCTGCAAATAACAAGAGGCGTTTCAATTCCGCGCACGCACAAATTCCCAAAATCTCAGAGTCCTACAGTCTTTATTACAGCAAACGGTTTAAATGATCAGCCGGAGAAAAGAACAAACGGTGTAAAAGTAATAACCGACGAAGACCTCCGCTGGCTAAGATGCAATATAAAATCGCTCGTCCTGCTGCCTGCAGTACTTTCAAAACAAAAGGCAGTCGATGCAGGTGTTGAAGAAGCTATTCTTATAAGAAACGGATTAATAACAGAAGGCACGCACACAAATTTCTTCGCCGTTAAAAATAAAGTCGTTTACACTGCGCCCGAATCAAATTTTATCTTATCCGGAATAACGAGAAAGGTTGTTTTACAACTCTGTAATGAGCTTGATATTAAAGTAAAAGAAGAATTTATTAAGGAAGATGAGTTAAATAGATTCGATGAGTATTTTATAACAAGCACTATCGAAGAGGTTACTCCCGTTATCCAAATTGATGACCTTGTTATAAACAACGGAAAACCGGGTGAGATTACCGGGCAGTTGCAAGGAGCTTTTTATAAGTTAACAGGCAAAGAATGATATTTGTTTTTAACGTTAAAGAGATTGATTAATTGACCTAATCCCGACCTTAGTCGCATAGGCGTCAACTTAAGGAATATTTCCTAAAAGATGACCAAGAAAAATTGCAATTTTATTGAATTGCCACGACCTTTAGGTCGTGGATTAAATTAACTAACGGACTATTGGCTTTAGCCAAAACTGAATAAAGAGTTGTGGCTAAAGCCATAATTAACTTGGGCTTACAAGTTGCCCGACTTAAAAGTCGGGGCAATTAAGTTGACGCACAAGCGATTGAGATCGGGATTAGGTAATTGGAAATTCACAGGTCGTTCAACTGAAACAATGATGAATCACACAGAACAACATACCGCACACATATTTATCCTGACCGGCGAATGGTTCGACAGCAGGGGCAGCAATGTGCTTCGGTTCATCGGCACTTCGGAAGAGTTTGGTCCGGTTGAAGTAAAGATAACAAACAACAAGCCGGTCTTTTTCGTAAGAAGAGAATCGGATGTGACGAACATTAATATTCCTTATACAAGAAAAGAAGTCAAGCTTAAAACATTTGACGGGAAAGATGTTGATGCTTTATACTTTAATACACAAAGCGATTTACGACGAATGGCTGACGAGCTAAACCAGGTAGGCATCAGGACTTATGAATCGGATGTGGACCCCACAAGACGATTTTTGATGGAGCGTTTCATTAATGCACAAATAAAAGTTGCGGGCAGCGCTGTTAAGAACGGCAGTATCACTACGTTCGTCAATCCTAAAATTGAGCCATGTGAAGTAACACCTGAGTTTGTAGTCGCATCGATAGATATTGAAACGGGAGTGAACAATACGCGGCTTTATTCGATTGCCGTACACGTTACCGGAAAGAAAGGCGAGTTAAAAAAAGTTTTTATCGTAAGCGAAGAAGATAAAAGCTTTCCGGAGTTTGCTTCATCACATTCTGAAGAAAAAGAGTTGTTGATTGCTTTCATAAAATGGTTTAAAGAAATCGATCCCGATATAATAGTCGGCTGGCATGTAATAGGATTCGATTTAATGTTTTTGGAAAGCAAATGCAACGAATACCATATCCCGTTTGAAATTGCCAGAGCAAACGGAAGAGTTTCTCTTCGCACACGAAAACCGAGAGGCTATTTCGCTTCGATAACAGGAAGGGTTGTTATAGACGGACCTCCTGCACTTCGCTCCTCCTTTTTTACATTTGAAGACTACCGGCTTGAAACAGTAGCGCAGGAGTTTTTAGCCGAAGGGAAAACCATCACGGCTGATAAAAATAAAGTTGAAGAAATTGAAAGACAATTCAAAGAAGATAAAAAATCTCTAATTGAATATAATCTTAAAGATGCTGTGCTGGTTACCGATATATTTCAAAAATCCGCATTGATCGAGTTGTCTGTACGGCGTGCACAACTTTCGGGATTGTTAATGGATCAGTTGGGTATGATGACTGCGGCTTTCGACCATTTTTACCTGCCCAAACTACACCGCGCCGGTTACGTTGCATCGAACGTAAAAGATATAGAAACAAACGAGCACGCAGCAGGCGGCTACGTGATGGAACCTGTACCGGGAATTTACAATGATGTTGTTGTGCTCGATTTTAAAAGCTTGTACCCAACAATAATTCGAACATTCAAAATCGATCCGCTTTCAAGATTGCTTTCACATATCGATACTATCGAAACATTAAACGGTTATAGGTTTTCCGCAACGCAGCACTTCCTGCCCGATTTTATCGAACAGTTGATGGAACAGAGAAGTATTGCCAAAAAGAGAAAAGACAAGCAGTTATCCCAGGCAATTAAAATATTAATGAACAGTTTTTACGGCGTGATGGGTTCTTTCGGATGCAGGTTTTATCATCCGCATCTTCCTACTGCTATCACTGGAACAGGACACAAACTTTTATTAGGAAGCAAAGATTACCTCGCTGAAAAAGGTTATAACGTGGTTTACGGCGATACCGATTCTCTTTTTATTAAACTGAAAGAAGGTGAGGGCGAAAACGCCGCTGAACACGGTCATAGATTGGCAAATGAATTAAATAAATACTGGAAAGAAAAAATTGAAAAAGAATACGGGTTAAAATCTTACCTGGAACTCGAGTACGAAAAACATTACAGAAAATTTATAATTACTGCTGCCCGCGGGAGCGAAGCCGGGGCTAAGAAAAGATATGCGGGATTGTTGGTAGATGACGGGAAAGAAAAAGTCGAGTTTGTAGGGATGGAAGTTGTCCGCTCCGACTGGACATACATGGCGAAAGAATTTCAGTTGCAGCTTTACGAGAAAATATTTAATAATGAAGATGTCGATGAGTGGATAAAAGACTTTGTTAACAGGGTGAAAAACGGCGAGTTCGATGATAAGCTTGTTTACAGGAAGCGGCTTCGTAAAGATGTGGCTGATTATACTAAAAATGTTCCGCAGCATGTTAAAGCAGCACGAATGTTAGGTGAAACCGGCGGTACGGTTTATTATGTTATAACAAAGCGCGGTCCCGTCCCCATCGAACTGAAACATAACGATATCGATTATCAGCATTACATTGAAAAACAGCTCAAGCCCATCGCCGATTCCGTACTTGGTTTACTCGGCAAATCCTTCGATGCAATTGTGGAATCGGATCAGTTGAGTTTCTTCTGATACATTTGCGTCGTGTTTGTTAATGTATTGCTTTTCATAAACATATTTCTGAAGAAGAGTAATAAAAAGTAGCGGTCAAAAAATCAGTAGAATATTTACCCGAACTAAAAAACGGATAACAGCGATTGGCATGACAAAACAAAATTCTTTGCAGTTACAACCCTTGTTTTTAATAATTTTAATTTTTATTTTGAACTGGAAATCGATAAATTAACTTTGTCGTGTTGATTTTAGTTACATTTGCTACTTACTCATTACAGTGGAACGATTGACTCAGAGGGAAGAGTTGCTCCCCGAAATTATCATTTATTCTGTGATAATTTACTAATACCGTTAAAACTTCGAGCGTTAGTTAAATCTTTTATATTAGAGTAACGTTACCATTAGCTATTTATTCCCGCAACAAGTTATGATCGGTGACATTCCTATAAAAAGGAATAATACAATTCAATTATTATGCATATAAAATTCATAATAACACTAATTTAAGAAGGTAATAAAATGCAAACTATCAACAAATTTTATTGTTTCTTCATGCAAAATCTTAACATTTGGTTTTTAGTGGTAACGGTTTTAATATGTAACAGTTTAGCCAATGCTCAGTGGTTCTGGCAAAATCCCCTGCCGCAGGGGAATAATCTTATTGGAGTTTCCTTTACCGATGCAAACAACGGAACGGCTGTTGGAGATGCGGGCACAATCATCAGAACAACAAATGGAGGGACCAGCTGGATTAGCCAGACAAGCGGAACAACATATACCCTTAGTGAAGTTTCCTTTA
>BDSV01000139.1 GCA_002898075.1 bacterium BMS3Abin03 | reverse complement strand
AAAATGACTGAAATTGAAAAGAAAAATATTATCCAAATATTAACAGAGCGAATAAAATCCAACTTCGATGTAAATGATATAATTTTATTCGGCAGCTATTTCAAAAAAACAACGGACAGCGATAGTGATATAGACCTTGTTGTTATATTAAACGAAAGAGGAATAGCTGTGGATTATAATGAAAAACTGAACAGGAGAAAAAAGGTTTCGCATTTGTTGGATGATATAAGAAAACGCATTCCTTTGGATATTCTTGTTTATACAATTGATGAATGGGAGAGACTGCAACAAATAAACAGTTCTTTTATAAAAGAAATAAACTTAAACGGAATATCGATAGCGTGAAAGCATCAACAAAAGACTGGCTTGAATATGCACGGCGCGATTTAAAAGCTGCTGAACTACTTATAAATGATTCCTACCTTGCAAACATTTGTTTATACCATTGCCAACAAACAGTGGAAAAATCCTTTAAGGCAGTATTAGAAGAGTTTTCACTTCACATACCCAAAATACATAGTGTAACAACTTTGTACGAACAATTACCTGTAAAAACTAAAAATAGTATTTATGTTAAAGCAGACGAGCTGAATGATATTGATGACATTTACATCGATGCCCGCTATCCAACAGATTTAGGATTACTTCCCAATGGATTTCCTTCAATTGAAAAGGCAAAAGAAATTTTTGATATAAGTAACAGAATATTTAACGATGTGAAAGCTTATTTAGAAAAGTCGCCTGGATAATAATAGCAAACATTTACGGCAGCGGGCTGATTGGCAGAATTGATGTTCAGTGGGATTCCGCTTATGTACGGGATGAAAGTGGTACCTGGTACTGGCAATATAGCAGAACCGACAACCGCTACTATTACATAAAGGACCACCTGGGCAGCATAAGAATGACATTAGACGAAAACGCAGAAGTAGTAACAGCACAGGATTACTATCCGTTTGGGGAAATCTTACGCAGCTACTCTCTCGGCGGGTTAAACGGTAAGTATAAGTTTACGGAGAAGGAAAGAGACACTGAGACCAACTACGATTACTTCAGTGCTAGATTCTATGATAGTAAACATGGAAGGTGGTACAGCAGCGGTTACGGAACGCTTAAAACCACGCCGCAGCGGGCTCGTCTTTATTTTGAGCTTGCGAAAGACGAAAAAAGCTGTTAAAGTTTTTAGCCGGTAACAAACTAATCCGTAACCGAATTTAGTAACCCACTTACTCCCCATCATATTTCATTACCTATCATCACCTTGACTTTATGTACATAATAACGTACGTTTACAATAAAAATAAGAGAAAATCGAAATGAAAACTATTTCAGTAACGGAAGCAAGAAATAATATTTTTAAATTGATAGATTTGGCAAATAAGGAAGGTATTCCTATACAAATAACCGGAAAGCGTGGCAATGCCATACTCATTTCGGAAGAAGATTGGAATGCAATAAATGAAACACTTTACTTATTATCTATTCCGGGTATGCGTGAATCTATTATGAAAGGTATGAAAGAACCTATAGAAAAGTGTGCTGATAAAATTTCATGGTAAAGTGGAAACTCGTTTACACAAAGCAAGCTTTAAAGGATGCTAAAAAGATAAATGCTGCGGGTCTTAAAAACCGTGCAGAAAAATTATTAAAAATCCTGGAAATGGATCCTTACCAGTCTCTACCATCTTATGAAAAACTTGTCGGTGATTCAAAAGGGGCATACTTAAGACGAATTAACATTCATCACAGGTTAGTGTATCAAATTTATGATAAAATTAAAACAGTTAAGGTAATACGAATGTGGACACGCTATGAATAGGTTGATAAAATGCAATGAAGGTGGCGTCGCGTCAACAAGAACGTATAAACCCTGGAAGGTAAAAAACAATATATCGTTTATTGAAAAAGAGAAAGCACTCGCATTTGAAAAATACCTAAAAAGCCACGCGGGTAGGGCGTTTGCTAAGAAACATTTCTAAGTTATAATTTGAAATATGCTAATATTGTTGAGAAAATTAAAAAGGAATCTGTCCGATTATGGTTTGTGGATTACTATAGCAAAGTTTTTACAATATATTATAAAATGGATATATGAAAGGCATACATGCATAATTTTTTTCATTGAACTCGATAATTTTCGATATCGTTCTTTACAAAACAATAATTTTACATATAAATTCATTAATAAAAATGATAATGAAATTATAAAACAAATTGAGAGTAGAGAAGAGTGGTTACGCAACAAATTGAGCTACAAATTAAATAAAGACAGTATATGCCTTGCAGCTCTGTTTGATAATAAATTAGCTGGCTTCTTATTAGCAAATTTAAACGAATTCAGTATACCTGTACTGCATTTTAAGAGATCGTTAAGACTGTATGAGTGTTTTGCGGATCAAATAACAGTGGAGAAAATTTATAGGGGAACAGCTTTAACTTCATCACTGAGAACGAAAATGTTTGCAGAGTTGAGGAAAATCGGAATTAAAAAACTTTATGGGGGGCACTTATCTCGAGTATAGCTACTCGTAAATCCGTTGATAGGGCTGGTTACAAATATTTAACTGACATGTTATTTTTCAAATTTTTAATGTGTAAAGGTGTTCGATTCAAAAGAATTAGAAGTCATATTTATTAATCGTTGATTAAAAGAATTGATTCGATTAAATACTAAAAACTTTCCATCATAACGTATTTTCTTTCACGCATTATTAAAAATTAAAGTTTATTTTAAGGTAGAAAATTTAAAATCTTTTTAAACATCCGAACACAAATTATGGGGCTATAGTTCAATTAGGAGAGTCCCGCAAAGCGGGATTCACAACGAGAAGGTTGGCGGTTCGAGGCCGATTATCTCGAACAAAGAGAAGCACGCTCAAAACTACGCCGCAGCGGGCTCGGCTTTGAAATTAAAAAATTTAGAATTATAAACAATAGTAAAAACAGCAAACTAATAAAGGGAGTGTAACGTCAACAGCAAAAATCAAACCCTGGACGATAAAAAACTGGAAATTACAGATCAAGTTTGTGCAGATATAAGCCCATCATATAAGTGACGACCTGAGGAATGCTGTGGAGAGATTAGACTAGGGGAGATTTCTCTCCCCGTAGTTTATTTACAATAGTGCCATTTGGCACCTGACATTTTTTTACTTTTTAGACTTAGCAACAGGATTTAAATCATGATATAACTTAATATATTCTCTTACAACTTTCATTGATCTTCCTGTTATTTCTTTTATCGCTACTTCATCCATTCCTTTTATTATCAGCTTCTTTATCTGTTCATAATGTTTTATGTATCTATCAACTGCATCC
>BDSV01000138.1 GCA_002898075.1 bacterium BMS3Abin03 | reverse complement strand
CGCAGGGATATTTCTTTTTCTTCAGGTATTCAACGGCTCTATCGTACATTGCAGCATTAAATTCTATGTACTTCCCGGTTGGTATTCCGGCTTTGCTCATTATGTGTTTTGCAAAGGTTTTGTGCGCTTCTATTTCTGCTGCAGAAGAATTAGGACCGAAGACTAAAATACCAACAGACCTTAAAGCATTTGCCAGTCCGTCAACTAAGGGCTGTTCGGGTCCTATTACCACAAGATCGACAGCGTTATCTTTACAAAATTCTATTGCAGATTCTTTTCCGGACAGATCGATGTTTATGTTTTCTGCAATTGCAGCAGTTCCCGGATTTCCGGGTAATACAAACAGTTTTTTTAGAGATTTACTTTCTGATATCTTCCATGCTAAAGCGTGTTCTCTTCCGCCGGATCCAACTACAACTACATTCATTATACTTCAGCCCTAATAAATAACTGGAATTGTCTTATTAACTGTTCTGTCAGGTAATCACGCCTGTACTGGATTAATTTTTCAGGATCAGGAACGGGTAATTCCTTCTTTATAAAAAGTTTGTAAGCTTCAAAGATAGATTCTTTAATTTTCTCAATATCATCGGGAGGGCAAATAAAAGATGCCTCATAATCCTGAAGTGCAGTTTTAGCAACACCATCCGGTACACATCCTATTATCGGTTTCTGTGAACCGAAATATTCATACAATTTTCCGGGAGCTATCGTCTCCGAATATTTCCATTTGCCTAACATCATCCATAAAACATCGCTGGATTTAATTATGCCTATCGCATCGCTGTGCGTCAGGTAACCTTGATCTACCACGTATTCCTGAAGATTTAACTTTCGTACTAATCGCTCATTTTGTTTGCCAAGATATCCGACAAAATGCAGCTCGATCCGGGCTGCAACTTCCGGTTTCTCATACACCAATTTCTTAAACGCTTTCAAAAAATATTTTGCAGTGTTATGTGCATAAAATATCCCGGAGTAAGTTATTCTCATCTTATGATTCAGCTTCGGTTCAGCCGGAATGTATTCAAAATCTTCCGGATCGAATCCATGTGGTAAAATTACAATGTCATCAAACGTAAGAAACTGATAAGTGTTTATTAATTTTTCTTTAATTTTTCGATTTGTTACAATTACTCTGTCAGCCGCCTTTAAAGAATTATATTCGTATTTCTTATTCAAATATTTGTGAACAGGAGTAGGATAAAATGCAAGATAACTATCGTACCACATATCACGGTAATCGACAAACAGTGGTACATTAAACTTATTTTTCAGCTTTGCTGCGGTCATAAAAGCAGAATATGGGGGAATGGTAACATAAATAGCATCAAATGTTTCTTTGTTCATAAGTTTTGAAGCTAACTTATAAACTTGTTTTGACCAGGAAGTTTTGTTATCGGGTATAAAAAATGTCTGGCTTAATTTGTTAAATGTTTTTCTTATCGATTCTCTCGGAAGTTTAATAGTTCCGTATTTTGAAAGAAGCGTGTTCGGATCATTTCCTATCGTTCTGATTACACGAATTTTTAACTCGTTCAGCTCTTTATACAGCGATTCATCATGAGCAAAATAACCAACATTTCCTGTGGTAAAAACAGTAGGTTCCCAATTATAATTTTTCATATACTTAACGAACTTTAGAGTTCGCTGTACCCCGCTAAGACCCATTGGCGGGAAATAATAAGCAATAACCAAAACTTTGAACATTACTTGTTATAATCCTCCGTAATTCATCAAATTAAGTATGGTAGTTCGGCGCTTCTTTTGTAATAATTACATCATGCGGGTGGCTTTCCCGTAAACCGGCAGAGGAAATTCTGATGAACCTGGATTTATTTCTGAGTTCAGTAATGTTCTTTGCGCCACAATAACCCATCGCTGCCCTTAAACCACCTATCAACTGGTAAATTGTATCCTCAAGCGGTCCCTTATACGGAACCCTTCCTTCAACTCCTTCCGGTACTAATTTTGAAATATCATCTTCGACATCCTGAAAATATCTGTCCTTACTTCCCTCTTTCATTGCTCCTAATGAACCCATCCCTCGATAAGATTTAAATCTTCTACCTTCGAATAAAATTGTTTCTCCGGGACTTTCCTCTACACCGGCGAATAAACTTCCGATCATTATGCTATATGCTCCCGACGCAATTGCCTTTGGAATATCCCCGGTTTGTTTTATACCGCCATCAGCAATTACCGGTATACCGGATTTTTTTACTGCCCTGTAAACTTCTGAAATTGCGGTTATTTGAGGTACACCTACACCTGCCACAACTCTGGTCGTACATATTGAACCCGGACCAATTCCCACTTTTACAGCATCAACTTTGCAATCTATCAAATCAATTGCTGCTTCATAAGTTCCTATATTACCGGCAATTAATTGTATATATTTAAATTTTTTTCTCGCACTTTTAATGGCTTTTATTACTCCTCTGGAATGACCGTGCGCTGTATCAATTACTATAACATCCGCACCTGAATTAATAAGTGCATCAATCCTTACAAGAGTATCGTTAGTGATCCCGACTGCTGCTCCTACTCTCAATCTGCCGCGTTCATCTTTACAAGCATTTGGATGTTTTTTCTTCTTCATTATATCTTTAAAGGTAATAAGCCCTTTTAGCTTGCCTCTTTTATCTACAACAGGCAGCTTTTCTATCTTATATTTCTGCAGAATCGATTCCGCATTCTTAAGAGTAGTTCCGATGGGAGCAGTTATAAGATTTTCTTTTGTCATCAGTTTCGAAACTTTAAGGTTACCGTTGGGTTCGAAACGTAAATCCCTATTCGTAAGAATACCGACTAATTTATCATCATCATCGACTATCGGAATACCGGAGATACTATAGTCTTTCATTAATTCCAATGCTTCGGTAATCGTTTTATCGGGTGTGAGAGTTATCGGGTCCTGTATCATTCCGCTCTCTGATCTTTTAACACGATCTACTTCGATACATTGTTTTTCGATACTCATATTTTTATGAAGAATTCCTATTCCTCCCTCACGCGCTATTGCAATTGCCAACTCAGCTTCAGTAACTGTATCCATTGCTGCAGAAACAATTGGAATATTCAATTTAATACCCGGCGTTAAATATGTTGCCAGGTCAACATCTCTGGGTAATACGGAAGACTTACCCGGAACAAGCAGGACATCGTCAAAAGTTAAACCTTCTTTTACATTTTTAATATCAATCATTATTTCTCATATAATTAATTTTCGGTAATTCTGAAATTAATCGAAAGCAGGATAACCCGTTATATTTTCGCCGATTATTAATGTATGCATTTCGTGTGTTCCCTCATACGTTTTAACTGATTCGAGATTAGCAGAATGCCGCATAATCGGGTATTCATCTGTTATTCCGTTTGCACCTAAAATCTCACGTGATACCCTGGCAATATCGAGCGCTTTCTCACAATTATTTCTCTTTGCCATCGAAATCTGGTAATGCTTAACGCTGCCGTTATCCATCAACCGACCTACTTGCAGATTTAAAAGCTGAGATTTTGTTATTTCCGTAAGCATATAAACCAATTTATCTTGTGTTAATTGATAGGCAGCAATCGGTTTGCTGAACTGAACACGTGTTTTTGCATAATTTAATGCCGTATCGTAGCAAGTCATCATTGGTCCTACTACGCCCCATGCAATTCCGTATCTTGCCTGGTTCAGGCACATTAAAGGATTTTTAAGCCCTTCGGTTTTTGGAAGAAGATTTTCTTCCGGAATAAAAACATCTTCAAATATTAATTCTGAAGTTACCGATGCCCTGAGCGAATGTTTCCCTTTCATTTCAGGTGCAGAAAACCCTTTAAATTCCTTTTCAACTAAAAAGCCTCTTACAACTCCATCTAATTTTGCCCATACAACTGCAACATCTGCAATCGTACCATTTGTAATCCACATTTTTGCGCCGTTTAGTATAAAACCGCCGTCAACTTTTTCAGCTTTGGTTATCATTCCTGCAGGGTTAGAACCGTAATCCGGTTCGGTTAAACCAAAACAGCCGATTTTTTTTCCATTAGCCAAAGCGGGTAACCATTTATCTTTTTGTTCTTCGCTTCCGAAAGTAAAAATGGGATACATTACGAGCGAGCTTTGCACGGAAACAAAACTTCTAATTCCGCTGTCTCCCCTTTCAAGCTCCTGATTCACTAATCCGTAAGAAACGTAATTCATTCCTGCACAGCCATACTTTTCGGGAAAAGTTGTACCCAGAAGTCCTAATTCAGCCATCTTAGGAACAAGATGAATAGGAAAAGAAGCTTCACGAAATTGTTTTTCGATAATTGGAATTATTTCGTTGGAAACAAACTCGCGTACCGTATTCCTTATCATTATTTCTTCATCGCTTAAAAGCGATTCTATGTTATAATAATCTACGCCTTTGAATGTCGTCATATAATTTATTTGTTAATATTTGATTTTTAAATCTATTAAAAGCCGGTTTGATAATCAATTAATTGGAATTCCGGTAATTATTTACTGTGCGTTTAATTTGTGGAGAAGTTATATACACTATTTTAATTGGTTTTCGGATTTTACAATACACTCATCTCTTTTTAAGAAAGAATAAAGGTGAGTTTATAATAAAAACAAAATCCGAAAACCAAATTAAAGTTAGATTGAATGCATCCTTTTTTATTGCCGGAGTAATAGCTTAGAATAAATATGTAATCCCACGTTATAATTTAAAGAAAATCTGACTGTTAGATATAATCTAATTGTAAAATATTTTGAGCATACAAAAACACCTAATTTCATCAAACTTTTTTAAGAAGATTTTTATGTGTAAAGTTAACTGTTAGATATATCGTGTTAATGAAAAATAATCTTTGCAAATAAATTTTATTATTACAATTTTTAAATGCTGCATATATTAAGGACTATAAATAAAGCAGAAAACACATACACTCAATAACATGATGATATAAAATATTATTTCCTGCGCTAATTCGTATTGAAGCTTTCGACTTTCATTTAAATTCAAATTTTTATTCCTGATGATAATGATACTATTTATTAATCTAAAAAAACAAACTTTAATCGAAAGGGTGTTCAGTTATGAAAACTGTACTGAAACTACATTTATTTTCTATTTGCGTTTTGCTTACCCTGAGCACGGTAATTTTTGCACAGACCGGAGATTACGTCGGTACTAAAATTATTACCCGCTCGGGCGAAACTCAAATTCAAACAATTCCAATGAAAAATTTATCCACACCGGAATCGTTAGATAAGCAGCTTTTAGGATGGCGAGGGAATGTTACGGAAAGTCCCAGAATTTTAGGCGGTAACCTGCTCTGGTCATTTCAGGACCCGGTTGCAATTGCCTACAGGCAAGTAATTAACGGCAGCGGAGAATCGCCAATGACTGCATGGGGATTGAACAACGAGCGTATCTCACTTTATTCCGATACAAATAATACGCCGCTTTGGGAATTTACCACCGATCCGAATGATGGTTATATTGCTATATCTCAAGACGGTAATATTATAGCCGCTTCAAAAGGGTCAACTTTTTATCTGATAGACCCGGCAACGGGAAACAGCACTTATCAAATAGATCTGCCGGATTCGCTTGGTGCATCTTATGTAAAAATATCGCGTGACGGTTCGTTTGTAATTTTCCTGGCAAAAGCTAAAGGCGATTTTTCAATATCAAGGGTTTATGCTATTAATCCAACCGGTACGCCTTCGATTTTATGGGTTAAGGACTTTCCTGAAACATCCTGGATTGGTGTTAGTATTTCAGCAGACGGCAGTCACACTGCAGTTAATTCAAAATTTCACATGTATATATTAAATAGTACAGACGGTTCACTAATCTGGGATCATTTTATTGATAATACACAATCACCGGTAGCAATAAGCGGAGACGGACAAATAATTGTAACTGCCGATAATTCGGGTGGATACGTTATAACCCGTATTTTTGATCAGGTTACTAATGAGTATCAGTTACTCTGGCAATATAAAATATCTTCGGGCTACTATCATAGTTGGGCTACCGCACCCGCTATATCTGCCGATGGAAGAGTAATAATGGCGGGCTCTTTGATTTTTACAAACAATAATACCTACAATGGTTCCGTTATTGCATTTGATACATTTAGCGGAAATGTGCCACGTTGGATTTATGGTAATACCGGTGACTATGTAACTAATATTGCTCTATCTGATGATGGGAGCGTTGGGGCGGCTGTTACGTGGGGAGATATGGATAATACATTACCGGATTTACTTGTATTCGATGTTGCTACAGGTAATATGACTTACGGACAGGTTACGCCGGGTTCTCTTTTCTCGGTAGATATTACTCCCGACGGTAAGCGCGTATATGCAGGCGGTAAAGCTGTCCATGCACGGGTATATGGTAAAGGCGGATTAATTTATCTTGTCGATATTGATTTAGGCGGCGGAAGTATTAGCGGAAATGTTAACCTGACGAACACATCGGATAACAGCGGTGTAACTGTCGATGTATTGGGAACTCAGCGAAGTACGGTAACCAATACAGACGGCAGCTACCAGTTAAATAACTTGCCCGGGGGAACGTATGACATTCGTGCACATAAACCGGGTTATAATTTTGGAAATGCAAATGGTGTTACAGTCATCGAAGGAGATACAACCTCGGGAATCGATTTCGCGATGGACCCGTTTACTACCATTCC
Source organism: bacterium BMS3Abin03 (assembly GCA_002898075.1). Classification (GTDB taxonomy): domain Bacteria; phylum Bacteroidota; class Ignavibacteria; order Ignavibacteriales; family Ignavibacteriaceae; genus BMS3ABIN03. Next base: position 1,411 of record BDSV01000138.1, on the reverse strand, counting down.
ACCAAACTTAACAGCTTCACAGTGGATGATGAACGCTATCCTTTTAAGCTGGAGCAGCGGACAAAGGAAAACTTTATCGAAATATGAAATTAATAAAATAGTTGGAGATGAAGTGGGGTTAACAATTCCGTTACAAATCCAAACAAAATCAGTAACCGGTGCAAACAAAAAAAGCATATTGCAAACACCATCATTTGAATTTGAAAAAGATAGTCCGGTTATGCTTACTGACAGCATAGCTATTTACCGGGGAACTATCGCAGGTGGTCCTTATAATTTTATTGCTTCAGTTCCAATTTCGGAATCCAGCTACATCGATTCATCTGTATTTCCGTTGAATGATTACTTTTACGTGATAACCGTTTTCAATGATGTGGGTGAAAGTGTTTATTCTAATGAAGCAATGGGACAGGTAAACGATAGTTTATTTACTTTCGATTTTGATGCCCCTCCGCAAACAGTCACACCTACAATCGATGGAATTATCAGCGCCGGTGAATGGGATGACGCAGTAAAAATCGATGTTTCCGATGTGCTGGGATACAGCGGCGAACCCAAACCTGCCGGCTCCGCTTTTCTATACTTTAAGTTCGACGACGATAGTGATTTGCTTTTCATTGCGGGTGAAGATTTTCTAAATACATCATTAGACAATAAGGAAGGTTTTGGTTTTTACTTCGATGATAATCATGACGGGGTTTTTGATTCGGTGTATAATTTTACTGAAGGGAACTTTTGGGCATACTGGCATCCTTCAGGTTCCGACCTGAAGTTCAGAAAACTACCCGGGTATGTTACCATTACCTTAAGTGATGCTGAAGTAGAATTTTCAGATGTGAACGGACATCTGCAAGGTGAAGTTGCAATTCCGATGGGCTTTTCTGAAGGATATCAATTGCAGGTTTATGGACCGGATAAAATTGTAGGGCTGGGTGCATTCATTATCGAACGGGATAACAATAATGCAGTGTTCAACGGATGGTGGCCCCAAAATATGAATTACATTCGTAACCCGTTATATTTTGGAAACGTTGGTATCGATGTTTCTCTTTTATCTCCTCCTAAACCGCCATCGGATGTAACTGTTGCCAGGGATGATAATTCTTTACTAATTAGCTGGAGCGACCCGACCGAAGGGATAAATAATATCCCTTTACCAGTTCAACCGGTAATACATCTGTTTCGCAATGGCGAATTGTATGCAGATATAAGTGCAGGAGTTGAAAGTTTTACAGACAACAGCGTGATTTGCGGCGGCTGGTATGAATATCATTTACAAGCATCTATTACTTTAGACACATTAGAACTTTTTAGTCAGCTAAGTAATTCCGTGGAAATTTTTGCTTGTGAGGATCCCCCCCTAACACCGATTAGTTATGATGACGGCACCTGGGAAGCGTTCTATGTGGTT
>BDSV01000137.1 GCA_002898075.1 bacterium BMS3Abin03 | reverse complement strand
ATCACACTACGCATAGCTAAACCGTTGTTGGCAAGGCAAAGAAAACAAGGATACAAAAACAAGCTGAATTATGGATATTAAATTAAAACGAAAGAGCTATAAAAACTCCTCACCGGGCATAGCCATAATTAATATAACACACAAAAGACAAGATTTAAAATGAAAAAAACTTTACAATCATCATCATTTTAACATTTGTATTTATAGGTTGTAATACCAACACTAAAACAAATGAAAAGGAATTATCAGAAAAGAAAATAACAATTGATAATGAGTATCTGATAAAACAACATCGAGTTGGAAAATTCCAAATAGGAAAACTCATCCCTTTTCCTCAATCATCCGATAATTATGCAGTTCGAAAAGAAAAACAGGTGCGAATGACGGAGGAAGGTCCATCTGAAGAAACATCTTATGTTGTATCCGGGAAAGGTGTTGATTTATTAACCATTCTTCCGGAATATGACTATGATACCGGGAACTACACAGAAAATATTGGTGAAATCATCGTGCTTTATGATAAGTTCCGTACTATGGATAACATTGGTGTTAATTCAACAATAGAAGAATTTCAAAAAGCATATCCGGATTTTAAATTATGGTACACTTATGTAAGCGGTATATATGTCATAGAAACAAATCAGTTAAAAGCACAATTCATTTTAAACAAAAAAGATTTTATTGGAAATCTAAATATTCAAAACGAGATGACAACTCTGAAAAAGTCTGATTTTAAAAAGAACTCTAAAGTGCTGAAAATCAGAATTCTATAGAAACTTTAGCTAACAAAAACCATCAACAATACAGAATGCATCTAAGCTATTTGAAAGCAGCAGCGAAAAAAGGGAACACAATCTATTTGTGAGCTTTTACAGTAAAAACTTTAAGAATAAACCAATGCAATTTTGATATATTACTATACTATACTATCTTTGCATCTCAAATGAAAAAGACAAATTTATATCATCATCATTTTCATACTTGCTCTCGGGCGAGGTGGAAGTGATATGTTATAAAAAATAACAACTATTATCTTAAACCCGTCTGAGTAAATCAGGCGGGTTTTTTTTATTCCCCACAGGTTTACTCGGACACAGGAAACAAAAAATGAGTAAACTAAAAATTGCAATCCAGAAAAAAGGCAGGCTGAACGAGAAATCTCTCAAGCTCCTTAAAGAAGGCGGGATAAAGCTTTCCAACGGGAACAACAAACTAAAAACATCTGCCGACAATTTCCCGGTCGAAGTGCTGTTTTTACGCGACGATGATATTCCGCAATACGTGGAACAAGGCGTGGCAGACGTAGGCATCCTGGGTGAAAACGAAGTATGGGAAAAAGAGAAAAAAGTAAAGACAGTTGAAAAGCTCGGCTTTGCCGGTTGTAATTTATCTCTAGCAATCCCGAAAGATGAAAACTATACCGGTCTTACTTATTTCACCGGTAAAAAAATAGCAACCAGCTATCCTAAAATCCTTAAAAAGTTTTTTGATGGAAAAAAGATTAAAGTTAAAATAGAAGAAATAGGCGGAAGCGTTGAAATTGCACCCGGAATCGGTTTGGCAAATGCAATCTTCGATATTGTAAGCACGGGAAGCACACTTTTAATGAACGGTTTAAAAGAAGTAGAAGTAATCGCCAGGAGTGAAGCGGTTTTAATTTCTAATAAATTTTTAAATGCCGGTAAACTGCAGATTCTTGAAAAACTTCTGTTCAGAATAAAAGCCGTTAAAAACTCCGCCGAAAACAAATACATCCTGCTTAACGCACCGAACAGTTCCGTTGAAAAGATATCGTCCATCCTGCCCGGCATGAAATCACCTACTATTCTACCGTTGGCAGAAAAAGGATGGTGCAGTATTCACTCCGTGGTAAAGGAAGATGAATTCTGGGATATCATCGATAAACTAAAATCATTCGGTGCACAGGGAATACTTGTTATCCCCATCGAAAAGATGGTGTTGTAAAATCATAAGCATGAAAAGAGCATAATTACAAGGAAACAAACAAGTGAGTGATTATAAGCGAGTTCCATCTGACCTTAATTTAAAATTATAAACAGATGAAAAAAAATTATTAGATAAAAATAAGAAACTATAAACAGATGAACAAAATAGTAAATCCAAATAAACAAGACCGGCTGCAGCTAACACAAAGACCGGCTGCAGATATAAGCGAGTTGAAAAAAATAGTAAATCAAATTTTTGATGAGATAAAAAAAGACGGTGATGAAGCCGTAAAAAAATACAGTCGTTTATACGATAAGGTAGATTTAGATTCACTTGCCGTAAATGAAAAAGTGATAACTAATGCTTCTAAAAAAGTACCGGGAGAATTGAAGGGTGCTATTCAACTCGCAAAAAACAACATCGAAAAATTCCACGCTTCTCAACAGGAAAGATTAAAAATAATCGAAACTGTAAAAGGAGTAAACTGCTGGCGGGAAAGCAGGGCTATTGAAAAAGTAGGGATTTATATTCCGGGTGGAACTGCGCCTTTGTTTTCAACAGTCTTAATGTTAGGCATTCCCGCTAAGCTTGCCGGATGCAAAGATGTGATTTTGTGCACTCCTCCCGACAACAGCGGAAATGTTAACAATGTAATTTTATATGCGGCTGATTTGGCAGGAATCACTTCTGTTTTCAGTGTCGGAGGAATCCAGGCAATCGGGGCAATGACATTCGGAACGAAAAGCATTCCTAAAGTAGAAAAGATTTTCGGTCCGGGCAACCAGTATGTAACCGCTGCAAAACAGGAAGCTCAAAATTTCGGTGCAGCTATCGACATGCCCGCGGGTCCCAGTGAGTTACTTATTATTGCCGATAAAACCTGCAGCCCATCGTTCGTAGCAGCCGATTTACTTTCGCAAGCCGAACACGGAAAAGACAGCCAGGTTATTTTACTTTCAGATGATGAGAATGTTACTGATCAAGTTTTAATAGAATTAGAACAACAATTAAAATTATTGCCGAGAAAAGAAATTGCTCAGCAAGCATTGGAAAACAGTAAAGCAATTGTTCTTTCAAGCTTAAAAGAGTGTATCGATTTCAGCAACCTGTACGCACCCGAACACCTGATATTAGCAGGAGATAACTTCAAACCGTTAATCAGCGAAATCACAAATGCAGGTTCGGTCTTCATAGGAAATTACAGTTGTGAAAGTGCGGGAGATTATGCAAGCGGAACAAATCACACCCTCCCGACAAACGGATATGCACGTAACTACAGCGGTGTTTCTTTAGATTCGTTTGTAAAGAAAATCACCTTTCAGGAATTAACGAAAGAAGGTATTCAAAATATCGGTTCTTCAATTGAATTAATGGCGGAGGCAGAGCAATTATCCGCCCACAAAAATGCAGTTACAATAAGATTAAAAAGTTTTTATAATGTTTGAATTAGATGATAAAATAGTTCGCAAAAATATTCTCGATCTCAAACCCTATTCGAGCGCAAGGGATGAGTTTTCCGGTGACGACGGAGTGTTTTTAGACGCCAACGAAAACCCGTTCGGAAAGCTTAACCGCTATCCCGATCCTCATCAAAGGGAACTAAAAAAGAAATTAAGCAAGATAAAATCTGTCCCTTCCGAAAATATTTTTATCGGCAACGGCAGCGATGAAGTTATCGATTTGACCTTTAGAATATTCTGCAACCCCGGGAAAGACAAAGCACTTACTTTTTCACCCGGTTACGGAATGTATGAAGTTTCGGCTCAAGTTAATGATGTCGGGTTGATAAAGGTTCCTCTAAATAATTCCTTTCAAATTGATTTTGAAGTTGTAGAAAAATATTTGAATGATAAAGCTTTAAAACTTATTTTTGTCTGCTCGCCAAACAACCCAACCGGCAACATCATCGATAACATTGAATTACTGCCGAAAATATTTAAAGGAATTGTTGTAATAGATGAAGCTTATATCGACTTCAGCAAAGCAGATTCTTTTATTATAAAAATTAAGGAGTTTCCCAATTTGATTGTTTCTCAAACATTCAGCAAAGCATGGGGATTGGCTGCCTCGAGGGTAGGCACAGCTTATGCGAGCGCTAAGATTATTTCGCTGTTTAACAAGGTAAAACATCCTTACAATGTAAGCGGACTCAATCAAAGGGCAGCTTTGAAAGCGCTGGAAAACTATTTCGGATTTGAAAAAAGGAAATCCATAATCCTTAAACAAAAATCATGGCTGGAGAAACAGTTACAGAGCATACCTGTTGTAAAAAAAATCTATCCTTCCGACGCCAACTTTATTTTGGTTGAAGTAACTGATGCAGATAATGTTTACAGCGAACTTGTCAATAAAAAAGTAATAATCAGGAACAGGAATCATTTGGTTAAAAACTGTATCAGGATAACCGTTGGAACTCCGGATGAAAACAAAAAACTAATTAAAGAATTAAGTGAATTATAAATTATGCATAAAGTATTATTCATAGACCGGGATGGAACTTTGGTAATCGAACCCCCTAACGATTTTCAGTTGGACAGCTTAGAAAAACTTGAATTTTATCCCGGCGTTTTTCAATTCTTATCCCGTATAGCCAAAGAACTGGATTACGAATTAGTAATGGTTACAAACCAGGATGGATTGGGAACGGATAAATTTCCTGAAGAAACTTTTTTACCTGTTCAAAATAAAATCATCCAGGCATTTAAAAACGAAGGGATTGAATTTGCAGATATTCTGATTGATAAATCGTTCCCTCACGAAAATCTTCCTTCCCGCAAACCGGGTACTGCTATGTTTACATACTATCTCAAAGGGAATTATGACATTAAAAATTCTTTTGTAATCGGTGATAGATTAACAGATGTGCAGCTTGCAAAAAACCTGGGCTGTAAAGCAATCTACATAAATAAAGATAAATGTGAAGATGCCGTGCTGTCAACATCAAGCTGGGAGGATATTTATCAGTTTCTCAAATCCGAACCGAGAAAGGCAAGTGTTGTAAGAAAAACTTCTGAAACCAATATCGAAGTTAAAGTTAATTTAGATGGTTCCGGGAAAAATTCCATTTCAACCGGCTTAGGTTTTTTTGATCACATGTTAGAGCAAATCGCCAAACATGGGAACATCGATCTATTCATTAAAGTAACCGGCGATTTGGATATCGATGAACATCACACTATCGAAGATACAGCCATTACATTAGGCGAAACTTTCTATCAAGCATTAGGAAGTAAAAAAGGTATTGAACGTTACGGCTTTCTATTGCCAATGGACGACTGTTCGGCACAAGTTGCTATCGACTTTGGCGGAAGACCCTGGCTGGTTTGGAAAGCCGATTTTAAAAGAGAAAAAATCGGTGAAATGCCTACCGAAATGTTTATGCACTTTTTTAAATCGTTCAGCGATAGTGCAAAGTGTAACCTGAACATCAAAGCCGAAGGAGATAACGAACATCATAAGATTGAAGCAATCTTTAAAGCATTTGCAAAAGCTATAAAAATGGCGGTAAGTAAAACCGGTAACTATTCAATCCCGAGCACAAAAGGAACTCTATGATTGCAATAATTAAATACAACGCAGGCAATATCAGGTCGGTGGAAAATGCAGTAAAAAGATTGGGATACGATTGTATTATTACCGGTAATGCAGATAAAATAAGAACTGCCTCAAAAGTAATTTTCCCCGGAGTGGGCGAGGCAAGTTCGGCGATGAATTACTTAAAGAGAAAGAAATTGGATACGCTTATCAAATCGTTAAAGCAGCCCGTTTTAGGAATTTGTTTAGGACAGCAATTGATGTGTAAATATTCGGATGAAGGCAGCACGTGCTGCCTGGGAATTTTTGATGCTTCCGTTAAAATATTCCCTCCCAAAGAATTGGTGCCGCATATAGGATGGAACAACCTGGAAAACATAAAAGGAGAACTCCTGAAAGGAATTAACACCAATGATAATGTTTATTTTGTTCACAGCTACTATTCGGAAACATGCGAAAACACGATAGCCGTTTGCAGCTACATCGTTCTCTTTAGTGCAGCCATGCAGAAGGATAATTTTTATGCCACACAATTTCATCCCGAAAAATCGGCGGCAGCGGGAGAGAAAATTTTACAAAACTTTTTAGAGCTATGAGAATAATACCGGCAATAGATATAATCGGCGGAAAATGTGTTCGGCTTACTAAAGGCGATTATTCCGCACAAAAAATTTACAACGAAAACCCTTTGGAAGCAGCAAAAGAGTTTGAAGCAAACGGTATTCAATATTTACACCTGGTCGATTTGGATGGAGCTAAATCGAAAAGGATAATCAATCATAAAGTTTTGTATGAAATATCAACAAAGACATCATTAAAAATTGATTTTGGAGGAGGATTAAAAAGTAATGAAGACCTGAAAATCGCCTTCGAAAACGGAGCATTACAAATTACCGGGGGCAGTATTGCGATTAATAATCCTGCTTTATTTTTAGAATGGTTAGCCGCATACAGTGCAGAAAAAATAATATTGGGAGCCGATTGTTATAACCGTAAAATCGCAACGCAAGGATGGCAGAAAAGTTCGGAAGTAGATGTGATAGACTTTATTAAAGATTACGAAAGCAAGAATTTCAAATATGTTATATGCACCGACATTTCAAAAGACGGCATGTTACAAGGACCTTCAACCGGACTGTATGCCGAAATTTTAAAGAAAACCAACGTAAAGCTTATTGCCAGCGGCGGTGTTTCTTCTATTAAAGATTTAGAAACACTGCAAGAGATTGGATGTGAAGGAGCGATTATCGGTAAAGCAATTTATGAAGGAAAAATCAAGCTAAATGAATTGAGTGAATTATGTTGAAAAAAAGAATAATACCTTGCCTGGATATTAAAGACGGGCGAACGGTTAAAGGAGTGAATTTTGTAGATATACGCGACGCCGGTGACCCGGCAGAACTGGCTAAAAAATATGTGCAGGAAGGAGCCGACGAGCTTGTATTTTTAGATATCACAGCTACCGAAGAAAAAAGAAAAACACTTTCGGAACTTGTAGAAAAAATCGCCGTGGAAGTTAATATTCCTTTTACGGTCGGCGGAGGAATTAATTCGCTCGAAGATGTATCTGCAATTATAAAAGCAGGAGCAGATAAGGTAAGTATTAATTCTTCTGCTGTTAAACGTCCCGGGCTTATTTCCGAAATAGCGGAACAGTACGGCAGCCAATGTGTGGTAGCGGCAATCGATACTAAATTTGAAAACAACGAGTGGGTGGTATATGTAAGCGGAGGGAAAATTCCTGCCCCCCTCAAAACTATCTGCTGGGCAAAGCAAGTTGAAAAATTAGGTGCGGGAGAAATACTTCTTACATCTATGAATAACGACGGTACGAAAAACGGTTTTGCCATCGATATTACTAATGAAGTAAGTGAAGCTGTAAATATTCCTGTAATCGCTTCCGGCGGTGCAGGAACAAAAGTTCACTTCGAAGAAGTTTTTGAAAAAACAAAAGCGAGCGGTGCGTTAGCTGCAAGTATTTTTCACTTTGGAGAAATTCCAATTCCCGAATTAAAAATTTATTTAAAAACCAAAAACATACCTGTAAGATGAATATATATTTTAATAAAACAACCGGCTTGGTGCCTGTAATTATCCAGGACTTTAGAAGTCTTCAAGTACTGATGCTCGGCTATATGAATGAAGAAGCTTTTTTAAAAACACGGAACGAAGGTAAGGTTACTTTTTTCAGCCGCAGCAAAAACAGGTTGTGGACTAAAGGAGAGACTTCGGGTAATTATTTGCTTGTTAAAGATATTAAACCCGATTGTGATAACGATACGATTCTTATCAAAGTCGAGCCGCAAGGACCGACATGCCACACCGGAGCTACATCATGTTTTAAAGAGGAAACATCCAAAGGATTTTTATATAGATTAGAACAAACCATTGCACAGCGAATCGATAACAACACGGAAAATTCTTATACCAATAAACTCTTTAAAAGCGGAATAAATAAAGTCGCACAAAAAGTAGGAGAAGAAGCGGTTGAATTAGTAATCGAAGCAAAAGACAACAACGATGAACTCTTTAAAAACGAAACAGCCGATTTACTGTATCACTTATTAATTCTGCTTAAAACCAAATGCATGAAACTTGAAGATGTTGAAGAAGTTTTACACCAACGATCGAAAATGTCCGGCAGGTAACTGAATATGTGAAATAAATTATTTTTACTTTTTCATCTGTTTATAATTTGATATACCATTTACAAATTGTGCATATTAAGGTCAGATGGAACTCGCATTATAATCATTCCTTTGTGTGTAAATATTTTTTCATGCTCGTTTCATATAACGACTTTGCCGGTAACTTTTTTTATATTGTGAGCAGATAAATAATTGAGAAACGATTAAAAAAAAGTATATACGATGAAATAATTATCGAAAAAATATAATATTTTAATAATGAAATTTTAAAGCTGCGTCTAACGTTATGTCGGGCGTAAGACAACCGGTAAACAACAAGTAACCTGGAGATTTTGCTATAATGAATTTTAAGAAGGATCATCAATCTAAATTAGTAAAACAAATATTCAAGCTTCGAGGCAAAAACAATATAATTACAAGAAAAGATATTTTAAAAGCACAGGAAGCATGGGGCAATGCAATCGTTAAGATCGGTAAGCTTAAGGCGGATAGAGAATCTTATGAAAAAATAACCGATAAACTTTTGGACAAACTTTATGCTTTTAAAAATGGTGAGATCCTTTTCAAACCTACAAGAGCAGCAGCTATACAATTCCGCACAAACAAAGAAGGAGCTATGTCATATTTTATCGGTGGAAATGATAATTTCCCGGAAGATAAAGGTTTTGCATTACAGCCCTGGACTAACATTCGGTTTGAAAATGCAGCCATATTATTTGAAAGAAATATAGCTGCTGCAATGGGCAACTATTATTTTATTGACATAAATAATCGGGAAATGAAAGTAGAATATACTTTTGGTTATATTAAAAACAAGGAGGGAGAATTAAAAATAAACCTTCATCATTCTTCAATTCCCTTTAATCCGTCTACTTAGGTGAAAGGGATTGATCTCCAAAACGAAGTGTAAAACAACTGCTGCTTATGTTGTATATAAAGCGTAGCGCGGTAAACCGCAAATTTAGAAATTATGTTTAAACTATTGCATTTTTTAAATTCTAATCAAATAACAATTTACAATAACTAATAAAACAAACTATTCAAAGAATTCCTGTGCGGGCAGTTCTTGTTTATTTCATCTGTTTATAATTTCTTGTTTTGGTCATATAGAACTCGCATTATAATCATTACCTTGTGTGTAAATTGATTTTTCATGCTCGTTTCATCTGTTCATCGTTTATTTTTTAGGTAATCCCGACTATGGCTGCATAGGAATTAACTTAAGGAATATTTCCTAAAAGATGAATGAGAAAAAGTGCAGTTTTATTGAATTGCCAAGACCTTAAGAGTTTGTGTGAATAATAACAAACTCACCCTTGGCACAGCCGTTCCTTCGGCAAAATCCATCTTCAAAAAGAGAGGGGCTTTTAAAGGGCGGGGACGTCTAAAACGTACTTTGTAAACCTTTGTGCCTTGGAGACTTATTTGAATTAAATAGATAACTTTAGTTGACGGTTCAAGTTACAGCAATTCATTAAGCTAAAACAACCGGTTTGGGCTAATGTAAAAGTAATGTAAAAGTGTAAAATAATAGTGTAAAATAGTTTTTTATTCATCATAATTCATGTAAATTATTACTTTAATGAAATAATAGATTACTATGAAGAACAAAATCCAACACACCTTTCACGTTCCTGTAATGGGAACGGGATTTACCATCGATACCCCCGTAAGAGTAGCTAAGTATGGAATATCATCCGTCATCTCTATAATAGATTATATGTTGATGGAAAAAATGCGGGGCTTTTACTGTAAAAAATTGAACATTCCTTACGAGCCGATAACTGAAAAAGACGAAGATTTCAGAGCTAAAAGAATTACGGCTTATTTAAACTTAATAGATGATATTGTAAAAGATAATTTTAATGAACTTATAAACTCATTTCCCGAAGATAGAACCGAAGTAGAAAAGTATATGGCTATGCTTCCCGATAGTTCGGAATTAAAGCAAGATTTTAATGAGATGATTAAGAGCAATAAAAACGTAAATGATATACGGAACTGGCTTCATAATAATTTACCCGTTGGAAGTATCGATGTAAATATTATGACTAAAGTTGATAAAACAAATTATTTAAATGGTGAAGCACTTCCATCTGAACACAACGATGCACACGCTTCGCTGCGCGGTTTTGCAAACAGCAAGCTAAGCTCATCTATTATCTTATCTGCAGGATTAAACCCGAGATTATACGGCTACTTCGAGAAGTTTAAAGATTTCTTTCCCGATGAAAATGGTAATCTGAAAAAGAAAATTGTTTTAAAAGTAAGCGATTACCGTTCAGCGATTATTCAAGGTAAGTATTTTGCGAAAAAAGGTTTGTGGGTTTCCGAATACAGAATTGAATCGGGATTGAACTGCGGCGGACATGCATTTGCTTCCGACGGTTTTTTAATGGGACCGATCTTAGATGAATTCAGGGTTAACCGGGAAACACTTATCGAAACAATTTTTGAGATTTATATTCTTGCACTTAAAAACAAAAACAGTGTATGCCCGCAAAAACCGCTCGATGTAAAAATAACCGCTCAGGGCGGAATCGGAACGTTTGATGAACATCAGTTTATTTTAGATTACTACAAACTCGATTCCATCGGCTGGGGAACACCGTTCCTGCTTGTTCCCGAAGTTACAAATGTTGATAAGCATACACGGGAAATGCTGACCCAAGCCAAAGAAAAAGATTTGTACTTAAGTAAAATTTCACCGCTCGGTGTTCCTTTCAACAATCTTAAAGGAAACACGAAAGACATTGAAAAGATGACGCTTGTCGATAAAGGAAGCCCGGGAAGCTCGTGCCCGAAAAAATTTCTACTTTCCAGTACCGAATTTACCGAAAAAGCAATTTGTTCTGCTTCCAGCCGATACCAGTATTTAAAATTGAAAGAACTCGATTCAAAGGGCTTGAGTCCTGAAGAACATAAAAAACATTTTACTAAAATTGTTGATAAAACCTGCTTGTGTTTAGGGCTTGGAGCGGCTCCGCTCATCAATAACGATATCGATAGAAAAGTTGAAGGTGAAAGCGTATCCATTTGCCCAGGACCTAATATGGCATACTATTCGGAAATTATTTCTTTAAAAAAGATGGTCGATCATATCTACGGCAGAACAGATATTATAAAAAGAAATGACCGCCCTAATATGTTTGTCAAGGAACTTTCTTTATACATTAATTTTCTCAAAGAAAAAATCGATGACTCGCCAAAACCGGTTTCCGAAAAAGAATTGAAGTATTTCCTCAAGTTTCAAAAAAACATACAGGATGGAATAGATTACTACAAGCATCTGTTCTCAGAAATTATGGTAAAAAATGAAGAGATTAAAATCGATCTGCTGAACAACCTTACGATTCTTGAGAGAGAATTAAATAGTATCGAACTGAAACCTGCCGAAGAGTTTACACCGCAGTTGCTTTTAGTTAAAGCCGGGTAAGAATTTTAATTTAATTTTGAATAATCTTCTTCTGTATCGATATCCTGGAATATTTCCGCATAACCGCATTCCCAAAATTTCTTATTAACTTTCGGATCATTACTAATTGCACGAAGATTTGAATTTAACGGTGCATTTAAAATTATTTGACATAAATCACTCTTAATTAATAACGGATGACCTTTCTGCTCTTTTATTTTAGGTTGTATCCAATTATGCTCTTCATCAATCTGCCCGGTAAAATCAGTATAAAACTTACCCGGCAATCCCGGTTGATCTACAAAATGATAAAAGATCCAATCGCAGCTACCGGTTTTTCGCAGCCCTGCCTGGAGCGATGTGAACATTCCTTTTTTGTAATCCCGGTTAAATGCAAATTCAATATTACAGGCAGCATTTAACTGCCGGATATTAGCGCCGATTTCTTCCGGCTTAAAACCCGTTACGATGATAACCTTATCACAAACCTCACCTAACTTTAACACAATATTCTGAATGAAAGATTTGCCTCTGTAACTCAGCAAAGGTTTAAACTTTCCCATCCTGCCGGAGAGTCCGGCTGAGATGATTATACCGTATATTTTTTTGGTTTTCAAATGAAATAAAAAAATTATTTTATAATTAAATTATCTGCGGGGCTTTTAATTTTATTTGTGGAATAAGAAGAAACATGATTGTAAATTTGAGTTGACGCAAGACGTTTATGACCGAGCAATTCTTGAATATAACGAATATCGGTTCCATCATCCAAAAGATGAGTAGCAAAGCTATGGCGCAAAGTATGAACGGTTGCCTTCTTTTTTATCCCGGTTTTTTTTAACGAAGCGTTAAAAATACTCTGTACACTTTTAGGACTGTACTTACCACCCTTTTGTCCCTCAATAATAAATTCTTTTGGTTTGTAAACTTTGTAATATTCTCTTAACATTTTCAACACATTTTCAGAAAGCATTACATATCTATCTTTCTTTCCCTTTCCTTGTTTAACATGGATCTTCATTGATTCGGAATCGATGTCACCAATTCTTAAATTTAATAACTCACTTAAACGTAAACCCGCAGAGTAAATTAATAAAAGAATTGTTTTATGCTTAAGGTTTGTTGTTACCGAAAGAATTTTAGAAATTTCTTTTGGTGATAAAACAGTTGGCAAAGTGCTTGGTTTTCTAAATTTAACATTTAATGCATCGGGAACTGGTTTATTAAAAACCTTTTTATACAAGTAGCTAATAGCGGCAATTACCAGTTTCATTGATGAATAAGAATACTTTTTTTCTGATTTACAGTAATACAGATAATCTTTAATATCCTTATCCGTTACTTCCTTTATATGCAGATTTTGAATATACTCTAAAAATAATTTAAGAGCAGACAAATAATTTTTTATAGTTTGCCCGGAGTAATTTTCAAGCGTAATATGTTTACTAAATTTATGTAATATTTCTTGTTTATCCATATATAATAATTTATTTTACGTAATAAACGAATATGAATATAACATATAGTCCTGCTATACGCAATGCGTGTAGCGAGACGTTAGCCAACATACCGAAGTGTCTAAATGCAAAGAATAAAAAATAAAACAAGACATTTCCCCCGCAAAATATTTTTAAGAAAAAGACTAAAAGTTTGTATAAATTAACTACCAATGTAAAGAATATTAATAGGGAATTACTGATGCTCAATACAAAAAACAAGAAGAATGGAACAGACGAACCATTGGAAAAACAACTTTGGAAATCGGCTGACAAATTGAGAAAAAATATTGATGCAGCTGAATACAAACACGTTGTACTTGGACTGATATTTTTAAAATACATCTCTGATGCTTTTGAAGAATTATTTGAAAAACTAAAAGCAGGTGAAGGAGAATATGAAGGAGCAGACCCAGAAGATAAAGACGAATACAAAGCTGAAAATGTGTTCTTCGTGCCAAGTGATGCTCGTTGGAGTTTTCTTTTGTCAAAAGCCAAACAGCCATCCATTGGAAAAACAGTTGATGAAGCAATGGACGCCATCGAAAAAGAAAATCCATCTTTGAAAGGCGTTTTGCCAAAAGTTTATGCACGCCAAAATCTTGACCCAACAAGTTTGGGTGAACTCATTGATATGATTGGAAACATTGCCTTGGGCGATGCAAAATCAAGAAGTGCAGATATTCTCGGACACGTTTTTGAATATTTCTTAGGAGAATTTGCTCTTGCCGAAGGTAAAAAAGGCGGACAGTTCTACACTCCAAGAAGTGTTGTTGAACTTTTGGTTAAAATGTTAGAACCATACAAAGGACGAGTTTTTGACCCTTGTTGTGGCAGTGGTGGAATGTTCGTGCAATCTGAAAAATTTGTGACCGAACATCAAGGAAAAATAAACGACATTTCAATTTACGGACAGGAGAGCAATCAAACAACTTGGCGACTGGCAAAGATGAATCTTGCTATTCGAGGGTTGG
>BDSV01000136.1 GCA_002898075.1 bacterium BMS3Abin03 | reverse complement strand
TTAGTAGCTACCCTGGTTAACGAGCAGCAAAACACCGGGAGATATTCCGTTACCTGGAACGGTTCTAATGTGAGTTCGGGAGTTTATATTTACAGGTTAATTGCAGGCAATTACGTTTCTGTAAAAAAGGCAATCCTTTTGAAATAATAGAAGATAAAGAGAGCACGAAGTTATTAACGGCTTCGTGCTTTCTAATTAATATTAAGAATCGGGTATAAATAAATTATTACTGCTTCCCTTCAATCTGCTTGATTAATTAATTTTCACCGCAACTTCTTTAACACTTATTTGATATACATAACAAATCATCAAAAAAGATGATCGATAATACAGTTAAAATTAACTTGCAAATAAATAAAAATAGTGGAAAGTTGAGTACACGAAATTATGATTTTTTCTAACAAAACATATCGTAAGATAATTTCAGTATCTATACTTTCCGCATACATTCTTGTTTCTGCACTTTCTCTTCTTCATTATCATAAAATTGATTTAAACAGACCCGATTCGATCTCAAGTTCCGGGAATAATAGCTTTTCCGGATTGGGCACATTTGAGGGACAGCATTTCGTTTGTACAATCCACCAGAATTTTTTATCGCTTCATAATACTTATAAAATCGATATTACTAATCATTCTCCCGATCTTCAATACTGCGATAGTATAACATTCATCGAAAAAGTTAGTTATCGCTCTCTCCTTAAATTCAACAATATTAGTTTACGAGCACCGCCCCTAACTTCATAACGTTTTCATTTAATTCGCAATAATTTATTCTGTTTTTACAAACACAGAATTGTGAACTCTAAATAATATATGCAGAGGAGCATACTATTTAGCTCCTGTTACTCATCTAAAATTATTTTTCTCTGTGTATATAAAATCGATTCACTGAATTTACAGTAATTTATTTAGCGAGGAATATAGTTATGAGGAATAAAATTTTATTTTTAACAGCTTTTATATTTTTGACAGCGGTTTTAACCTTCGCACAGGAAAGCGATTCCACAAAGATCTCTCAGTTGGAAAAAAGGATAAAAAAACTTGAGGATAAACTTGAACAGGATGAACTGGGAAAATTATTGAAAGAAGCCGAGACCGTTGCCAACAAACAAGTAGAAAAAAAAGAAATAAAAGAATTCAAAAGCGGGCAGCGTTCTCTGCAGGCAATTAACCCGGAAATAAGTGTTATTGGAGATATGTACGGTCAGTATATAGCAAATGATAAAAGCTTTACCGGGGATTTAAGAAGCGGTGCATTCTTTCGTGTACTGGGTTTACACTTTCAAAGCAATCTTGATCCATTTAGTTTTATCAAAGCTGCAATAGAATTTAGACCTGCCGGCTTTGAATTTGGAGAAGCTTACATGACCTGGACAAATATTTTCCCGGGCGTTGGTCTTACAGCAGGAAAATTCAGGCAGCAGTTTGGTGTTATAAACCGCTGGCATTCACATAGCTTGGATCAATTCGATTTTCCACTTGCACTTACTACAATTTTAGGCGAAGAAGGTTTAAATCAAACCGGTCTTTCATTCGATTGGATTATGCCATCCATTATTTCCGATGCTAACACTTTAACATTGCAGATAACCGACGGACAAAATGAGCAGCTTTTTTCCGGTGATATGTTTTCCTTCCCGGCAGGATTACTCCATCTGAAAAATTATTGGGACCTTTCCAGAGATACTTATCTCGAATTGGGTTTAACCGGGATGCTCGGGAAAAATAATCAAAGAGGATATGATGAAGAAGGAAATCTGATATTGGAAAATTCCCGGTTAACCGCTCTGGGCGGATTGGATATAACTGTTTTTTGGGAACCGCTTAACCAGGCAAGGTATCATTCTTTCATTTGGCGTACGGAACTTTATTATGCAAATAAAAAATTAATGAATGACAGGATAAAAGCATTCGGCGGTTACAGTTATGTTGAGTATAAATTAGATCTGCAATGGCAGGTTGGCACACGCTTCGATTATACACAGCCGTTCGAAACGAATAATCGTTCAAAGTACACATGGCAAATTGTTCCTTACATTACATGGTGGCAAAGCAACTGGGTAAAATTACGGTTGCAGTACAACTACCTGAACAGTACCGAAATTCCAACTGCGCAAAACACGATAAGATTACAAATCGTTTTTGCCGCGGGCCCGCATAAACACGATCGTTATTAATGAGGTGAATGATGAAAAAGCAAATAATTATAATCGCAATAATATTAATCAATAGTTTACTTTTTTCAGCAGGTAAACTAAATGTAGTTACTACGCTTAGCACTTATGCTGATATTGTAAAATATATCGGGCAAGATAAAGTCGATGTCCATTATATCGTTCAGGGTGATCAGGACCCACATTTTGTGCGACCCAAACCAAGCTTTGCAGTACTGTTAAGCAAAGCCGATCTGTTTATTTCGACCGGTTTGGATTTAGAATTGTGGGTCCCTTCGCTCGTGGATATGTCTAAGAACGATAAGATCCGTTCCGGTCAGCAGGGTTTTGTTGCTGCTTATGATGGAATAAAGTTATTGGATAAACCGGATGTTCTTTCCCGCAGCGAAGGCGGTTTGCATATTTACGGCAATCCGCACATAACTACAAACCCGCTTAACCTAAAAATAATTGCTGAGAATATTACAGCCGGGTTAGAAAAAAATGATCCGGAAAATTCTGATTTCTACAGAGAAAATCTCAAAAAATTCCAACAGGAAATTGATAATAAAACTTTCGGTGAAGAGCTTGTAAAACTGATGGGCGGTGCACTTTTAACTAAGCTTGCTAACAATGGTCAGTTGATCGGTTTTCTCGAAGAGAAAGAATACAAAGGTAAAAAGATGATCGATTACCTTGGCGGATGGATGAAAGCCGCGCTTCCGTTCAGAGGTAAAAAAATTGTAGCGTATCATAAAAACTGGATTTACTTTCAAACATTATTCGGACTGGATATTATTGGTTACGTAGAACCGAAACCGGGCATCCCACCTTCCCCTAAGCATGTTGAGAAACTGGTTCAGGAAATGAGAAAGAATGAAGTGAAAGTTCTGTTAGCTGCAAATTATTTTGATGAAAATAAAGTGAGAACAATCTGCAATAAAGTAGGAGCGGAACCGGTTATCGTACCGATGTTTGTTGAAGGTACACCCGGAACAGAAAATGTTTTTAAATTGATCGATCTTTGGATAAGCAAATTGAATAAAGCTTTTGCGAAGATGAAGTAATAATTATTAACTGAGTTTGGTAAAATAAAATGGGACTAAGTATTTGGGATATAATGGCACCGGCATTTTTCGAGTGTCTTATTCTTGTCGGCATTCACTCGTATCTGGGTTTGCACGTTATAAGAAGAAAAGTAATTTTTGTTGATCTTGCATTAGCACAAATCGCAGCGTTAGGAACAACCGTCGGTTTTCTGTTTGGAATAATGCCCGATACTACCGGTGCTTACTGGTTCTCGCTTATGTTCACATTTATAGGTGCAGGAGTTTTTTCTATTTCAAGAATAAGGCATGAAAAAATTCCGCAGGAAGCAGTGATAGGACTCGTATATGCGATAGCTGCTTCCATTGCAATCTTGGTTATCGATAAAGCACCGCACGGAGCCGAACACATAAAAGAAATATTAACAGGCAGTATTCTTTGGGTTAAGTGGGAAACCATTCGTAATGCAGCAATAGTTTATTCCTTTGTTGGAATTTTCCATTTCATTTACCGCAAGCAGTTTTTACTTATTTCAGACAATCCCGAGAAAGCGTACAGAGAAGGGATGAATGTACGCTTTTGGGATTTTCTGTTTTATGTTTCATTCGGAATAGTCATTACTCACTCGGTCGGAACCGCAGGAGTGCTTTTAGTATTTGTCTTTTTAGTTGTACCTGCTATTACTTCAATGTTAATTACAGATGTGCTCTGGAAACAGTTGGTTATCGGCTGGTCTATGGGTGTTGTCGTAAGCATTATCGGTCTTTATCTATCCTATATCGGAGATTTACCGAGCGGACCTACGGTCGTTTCATTTTATGGTTTGATGTTGATCATTGTCGCATTGTTTCTATATATCCACCATGCGGAAATGCGTAAGAAGGCGTCGATGAGAGTGGCGTTGGGTTTGGGAACATTAATAATAGTTGTCTTCGGATTTTATCTGTTGGGAAATTTTTTCAGCAATTCTCACGAGGGACACACACATGTCGAATTGAAGGAAGAAATTTCACATAATGATATACATTCAGGGAATATAAATATTGATGCGATGACAGAAAAAGAATTGGATGATTATCTTTCTGATGAAGAAGATATCGATCATCTAACAACTTTATTTGATGAAGCAGATGAGTATAATAAATTTAAGATCGCAAGCAGAGTTTTAGTACTGAATAAAAAGAAAGGACTCGGATTATTAATCTCGATTTTACAGGATGGGAAACTCCCTTTTGTAAAAGAAGAAGTTAATTTAAAAATAAAGGAATTCAGCGGTAAAGATTTTGGATACGACCCGGTGAATGATGATAAGGAAAATCAAAGAGTGATTGATAAAATGAATAGATGGAAAAATACACTTTAAGTATTGCTGAATGATAATACCCATGATTATTCTAAACCTGATTTAGTGTAACGGAAATCCCGCTTGCCCACTGTAAGGATGCGTAGAAGAGTTATCTCCACACTTATTACAAATGATTATTTTTGTCCACATATTATACTCTCTTTCTCACAATCGAATGTACATAGGACAAACTGAGAACATTGATATAATCTTACAAGCTATAGAACAACTTTATTATGAAGTTTTTGTTTTTAGAATAGAGGTGAAGAAGAGTAAAAAATTGTTTAATCCTAAAATAGGAGGCAACTGAACTCTAAATTTCTTATTCCTAATTTTTCCAATAATCAATAACCAGAAACTATAAAAATAACTCTTTCAGTTTTTCCTTGTTTCCCTTTAATTCTTCTGCATCTCCCGAATATGCAATCTTACCGAGTTTAAGTGCATAGACTCCATGAGCAAACTTCAAAACATCATTTACTTTTTGTTCTACAATCAAAATTGTTAATCCGAGTGTATCATTTAAATCTTTTAGCTTAGCAAAAACATCGATTAAAAGATTTGGGGCTAATCCTAAAGACGGTTCATCCAGCATTAATAATTTGGGTTCGGGAATTAGTGCGCGCGCAATTGAAAGCATTTGCTGTTCTCCTCCGCTTAGTTCGCCTGCTACCCGTTTAAGCTTACCTTTCAAATCCGGCAGCTTTTCAAGAACCAATTCAATTCGTTCCTTCAGCTTTTTCTTTGGAAGCAGATATCCTCCTATTTCAAGATTCTCTATAACAGTCATTTCATCGAATACCCTGTTTCCTTGTGGAGAGTATGTTAGCCCCGAAGAAATATTTATTGAAACCGGATTATTAGTAATAATTCTCTCATTAAAAATTATTTCACCTTCCCAAACGGGTAAAATTCCACTTATAGATTTAAGTATAGTTGATTTTCCTGAACCGTTTGATCCGATGATAGCAGTAATTTTATTTTTTTCTGCTATCATATTTACATCAAACAGTACCTGTTTTTTATCGTAGCCGGTATTTAAGTTTTTAATTTCTAACATTTTTAACTGTCATTCCGGACTTGATCCGGAATCTCTTTGATTATTAATCCAGTAACCATAATCTATTCAAGGTATGCCTCGATCACTTTAGGGTCATTCCTTACTTCACCAGGAGTTCCTTCACTTATCTTCTCTCCCGTATCCATAAAAATAACACGGTCGCAGATTTCCATTATAAAATCCATATCGTGCTCAATAATTACTATCGATTTTCCTTCCTTCTTTTGGTCTTCAATAACAGAAAGTATTTTTTCACGCATGGAAGGATTTATTCCTGCAACCGGTTCATCTAACAACAGTAATTTAGCATCCGCTGCAAGACAGCAGACTATGCTCAAAAGCTTTTGCTGACCATAAGATAAGTTCCCTGCCGGTTCATTCGCCAGTTCAGATAAGTCGGTATATTCTAAAAGCGATTCGGCTTTCTTTCTATTCTGCAATTCGGTTTGAATGATTTTATTCTTCTGAAAAAACACACCGGAAAGCTTTTCACCTGCTTGATTCTGAAAAGATAATAAAACGTTATCCAGGACATTCAGTTGTCTTATTAATCTTAAATCCTGAAATGTCCTGCTGATACCATCGGCAACAATTCTATATGGAGACTTATTGCTAATTTGCTTTCCGTGAAAATAAACATCCCCGGAATCTGACGGCAGGAATCCTGTTACTACATTAAAGAAAGTAGTTTTTCCTGCACCATTCGGACCAATTAATCCTAATATTTCATTCTTTTCAACGAAACAGGAAAAATTATTCAATGCACTAATTCCGTCAAATTTCTTAAACAGGTTTTGTGTCTTTAAAATCTTATCCATCCGGCTTCTTACTTTTGTCTTCTGTATTCGTATTAAATGCAAACTCCCCGATAAATCCCTGCGGACGCCATAACATAAATATTACTAACAGCGCACCGTATAAAATCTGTCTTACATTAGCAGCAATTGCATTAGGCAGCCCGACAAACCTGAGCAGCTCCGGTAATGCCACTAAAACAACAGCACCAACAACAGAACCTTTAAGATTTCCCGCTCCGCCGATAATTACAATTGAAATTATAAAGATAGATTCCATTACGGTAAAGCTTGTCGGGTCTATGTAAGTTATATAGGTAGCGTAAATAACACCGGCAATTGCGGCAAGTCCCGCACCGACCATAAATACCTGTACTTTAAACGATGCAACATTTTTCCCGACCGCCTGTGAAAACACTTCATCTTCTCTGACGGCTTTTAATACACGACCGAACGGTGATTTTACAATTCTGCTGGAAAACCAATAAGTAAATATTGCAAGCAGCCCGGCTAAAATCAGAAATTCTAAATGTGTTGAAATTACAAATCCGAAAATCTCCGGCTGGGGAATACCCGGAAGACCGAGCGGTCCTCCTGTAAAATCTACCAGGTTATTTAAAATACTGAATATGATAATCTGAAATGCAAAAGTAGCGATAACAAAATAATCATCTTTTAAACGAAGTGATGGAACGCCGACAATTGCACCGATAATAGCTGCACAAACAATTGCCAGGCCTAAGTTAAGTAAAAACGGTGTCTCCAGTCTCAAAGCCATTAATGCAGCAACATAAGCTCCAACGCCATAAAACGCTGCGTGAGCAATGGAAAGAATTCCAGTGTAACCGACAAGAAGATTAAGTGACACAGAAAGAATTGTATAAATGCAGATAAGGATTAATATGTGAAGAATGTATTCCAAAATATTTATCGCCGGTTACTGTTACATGTTGCTGGTTCTTTGTTGATATGCACTAATTTCCTCATTTACTTTTAGTTTGTCAGGGTCCTGCCTGTTATCAAATAAGTTAAGTATTATAATTCTATCAGATTTTATTCTATAAACTAATGTTGTCTGTTTTGAGATGACTAATGCTCTGATTTGCTTTGGAGGATGAATAATTTTTCCTAGTTGAGGGAAAATTGCAAGAATATTTATAACCGTATCTACCCGGTTAATAAAATCTTCCGATGACTTTTTCCCCCATTTTTCTTTTATAAAAAGAACTGTTTGAGAAAAATCAGAATAGGCATTTGCAGTCCAGCGAATCTTATAATTCATTTTTTATCTGTGAAATAACCGTAGAGTGGTTTAATAAATGATCTTCAGACTCACTTTCTTCAAAAGCTTTTAATATCAGTTCCCTTTGTTTATCTGTTAGGTTCTGCCAAAGAGTTTCACCGGTGTCAGTATCAGAAAAAGAGAAAAGACTACGAACAGCCTCCAGCAGGTATTTATTTTCCGACTTATCAACAAGACCGTGAATCAGGTTTTTCAATTCATTTATTGACACATTAACCTCGTTCATTTTTTAAGTTAATTACTG
The DNA here is from genome assembly GCA_002898075.1 of bacterium BMS3Abin03. Taxonomy (GTDB): domain Bacteria; phylum Bacteroidota; class Ignavibacteria; order Ignavibacteriales; family Ignavibacteriaceae; genus BMS3ABIN03. Next base: position 1,398 of record BDSV01000136.1, on the reverse strand, counting down.
GAGTTATGCAAATATGCATTTTAACGGAAATAAGATCCCGATTTGTCATTCCCACGAAAGTGGGAATCCATTTTTTCGTTTATTTTAGCATAGTGGATGCCCGCTTTTGCGGGCATAACATACCATTCTTACGATTTTGCGTAATTTCAGTTAATAATTAAAAACCTGTTATATTATTTACTTTTACATATAAATATAAACTTTTGTACATAAACCCGCTAATTGATAATTCATTAATTTAATCTGATATCCAACACCAGGTAACCGGACTCCGCAATCCAGAATATTTTAATTTAGCTTCCCTGATTAACAATTGAGCACTTATCTGTTATTACGATCTAAGTTCCTAAAGTCCCCCTTCCGTCGAGGCCCGGTCTTACCGGGACTGATCGGGAGGATTTAGGGGGCTTTTCTATACCTCCGCCTTCCTAATCTTCTTTCCCATAAACCCTTCCGGTTTGAAAAGGAGAAATATAAGCAGCAGCAGAAACGCACTCGCATCCATCCATTGAGAACTTATAAACCATACAGCAAGGTTTTGTGCTGTGGCAAGAAGAAGCGAACCGAGAACAATTCCCCGAATGCTGCCGACACCTCCTATTATCATTGCAACAACTCCCATTAAAAGCATATTCATTCCCATAGTTGGTGTCATATCGACATCCAGCGCAACCAGAATACCAGCAATACCGGCAAGCGCGGAGCCGATAGCAAATGCAATTAAAATTATCCTGTCGCTCTTAATACCGGAAATCTTTGCAAGCTCGCTGTCGTTTGCAACTGCTTTCATCGCTTTCCCCGTCTTTACCCGATTTAAATAAACAGTAACTATTAGCACTAAAATTATACTCGTTACAATAATTATTATTTGCACAGGAGTTATATATGCACCAAAAACATTTATTCCCTCCCTCACTTCCCAGGTGCGGATGGATTTAGTATCATCGCCGAAAACCATTGAAATGACATTTTGAAGAACAATATAAATACCGAGAGAAGCAAGAAGTAGAATTATTGAAGAAGCTTTTTTTCTCCTTAGAGGTTTGTAAATAGTAAGCTCCATTAATCCACCAAGCAATAGAGCTAAAATAATAGCCGCAGGAATGGCAGCATAAAAAGACCAGCCAATTATTTGAATAAACAGAAAAGCAAAGTAAGCACCGAATGTAAAAATTACAGCGTGGGCAAAATGGAAGAATTTAGTTACATGATAAATTACGGAAAAGCTGACTGCAAAAAGTAGAAATTCAGAGGATGAAATAAGGATATTTAATATTATCTGGCTTGTCATCTTTTTGTTACTTGTTGATTATTTCTTGTTATTTTGTTTATTTATTCTTTCCAGCTTTATCTATGATGAAGCTTCAAATTTTCTCGAGTGCTTTCATAATCTTCTCA
>BDSV01000135.1 GCA_002898075.1 bacterium BMS3Abin03 | reverse complement strand
AAATAGTCTGACTTATTCAGAACGAAAAATAAGTTTCGGTCTGCTTCCATTAATCAATAAAAATTATCTTCCGCAAAATGTAAAATTACTCGATTATGTAAATACAAAAGAGCATCTAAACCAGTTTCAACCTTACCCGGCAGCTTCGACTTTTGAAGAAAAAATTCTCGAGGGAACAGTTAAAATTTATATATATTTTAACCCGGCGAGTGATATGAACACTTTCGAAAGTTTAACCGAAACTGTGTTAAATTATAATTTGAGTTTCGGAATTGCCGTGGCGTTAGTAAGAGTTAAAAATTTGATTAACCTCGCATCGTTAAGTAACGTATTAAAAATTGAAACTGTAATGCCGCCGAGTTTAAACTCCGGTTCGGTAGTTTCAGAAGGTGACTCAATTCATCAAACTGCGGATGTTAGAGTTACTTACGGCGATAACGGCAGCGGAATTAAAATAGGTGTAATATCCAACGGGGTTGATTCGCGTTCAAGTTCACAATCCACAGGTGATTTACCGCAGGATGGTCTCGGCTTAACTGTTTTAAGTAATACTTACGGCGGTGACGAAGGTACCGCGATGCTCGAAACAATTTATGATATGGTTCCGGATGCTGAATTGTATTTTCACGATCTTGGTGGTAATACAATTTCTTTTATAGCAGCGGTGGATAATCTGGTTAATGCTGGATGCAATATTATTTGCGATGATGTAGCGTGGACTACCCAGCCGTTTTTTGAGGATGGAATAGTTGCTCAGTATATTGATTCGTTGTTGAATGCTAATGATATCCTTTATATAACTCCCGCCGGTAATAATGGAATTTCACACTATCAGAATAGATTTAAAAGATTGAGCGGTACAGCCGGGCAGCATGATTTCAGCGGCGAAAATAGCCAGACGCCCTATTTATATTTCAATCTTCCTTCAGGTGGAAATACGAGCATTATACTTCAATGGAATGATAGATTCGGCGGCTCCGGTAATGATTATGATTTATATCTATACAGTTTCTCTGCCGGTTCCTTTGTGGCGCAGAGCATAAATTATCAAACCGGTTCGGATGATCCACTAGAAGTAATCAACTATACGGCAACTGCAGCTACTGCCGGTGATTTTGCAATTGTTGTTAATAAATACAGCGGAATACGTAAAAATCTGGAAGTGTTTATTTATCTGGATTCCGGTTTTTACTATAGCAATAATATTTCGGGTGTTGATGCAATTTTTGGACATGCAGCTTTAGATAGTGTTATAACTGTAGGAGCAGTAAAATATTATACGCCGGATTCATTAGAAATTTATTCTTCCTGTGGTCCTTCAACTATAGAATATCCTTCAAGTGTTACAAGAAACAAACCCGATTTAGTAGCAGTTGACGGCACACTGATTACCGGTGCCGGCGGCTTTGGAATTCCAAGCGCATTAATGTACAGGTTTTACGGCTCATCAGCATCTGTTGCTCATGTTACAGGTGTATTAGCACAGATATGGAGCAACAATCAGGTTACAAGCGGTACACAGGCAAAGAGCTACGTGTTGAATTACTCTTATGATGAAGGTTCAAGCGGGTATGACAATACTTTTGGTTTTGGATTGATAAATTCTTTAAATGTATATCAAAATCCCTTGCCTGTAGAGTTATCATCTTTCACTTTTAAGATTCGGAATGAAGGTGTTAAATTAAACTGGATAACACAAACCGAAGTGAACAATTATGGATTTGAAGTAGAAAGGAAAGCCCCCCTTAAGCCCCCCAAAGAGGGGAATGAGGGTGATTGGGAGGAGATTGGATTTGTTGATGGACACGGTAATAGTAATTCACCGAAGTATTATTCCTTTTTGGATAAAACCGTTAAATATGGAAACTATCTTTATAGATTAAAACAGATTGATAATGACGGTAGTTATAAATATAGTGCGCCGCTTGAAGTAAATGTTGGTGAAATACCCGGAGAGTTTATACTCGAGCAAAACTATCCGAACCCGTTTAATCCGGTTACAAAAATAAACTTTGCAGTTCATAATCCGGCTTATATAATACTAACTGTTTACGATATATTGGGAAATGAGATTGAAGAATTGTTCAACGATTATGCCGGGCAGGAAAGTATTTATGAAGTAGAATTTAATGCCGAAAATCTATCGAGCGGCATATATTATTATGAGCTGAGAACAGAAAATGAAGTAAAAATAAAAAAAATGCTGCTATTGAAATAAAGGGAATAAATTTTTAAGTTAATAACAAAGGGCGAAGCATTTCGCCTTTTTTTATTCTAAGTGATTATGTGTGGTTAACCGGGTGAAATTTAATAATAAAAGGGTGTAATTATGAAAAATTTTTTTAGCTCGTTTTTCGTTTTGCCGATAGTTTTTATTATAACAGGGAGTATTGGTTATTTTATTTTTAGTAACAGTTTTGAGATAACTAAAAATCGTTTAATCCAGTTTCATCACGAATTATACAAGAGTCCTTTAAAATCAATTCAGGGGAAAGATGATAATCCGTATGCTGCCGCAGATTACCGGTATAAAATGATAGTGGGAAATAATAAGGATGTTGACCCGGTACAATCACGAAAAACCGCAATTGATTATATCAAAGAAAATCTCACGTATAATAATTTTTTGAGTAAATCAAAAATAAATTCCTGGTCAACGATAGGACCCGGAAACATAGGCGGCAGGATTCGCTCGATAGTTGTGAATTCGTCAAACCCGGATCAGATAGTTCTCGGTTCGGTAAGCGGGGGGATATGGAAATCTACTGACGGCGGTTCCTCATGGACACCTAAACTGGATTCACAGGACCCGATTGCAATCGGCTCGATGGTTTTGGTAGGCAGCACCGATATTTACGCCGGCTCAGGTGAAGCGTGGGGAAATGTTGATGCGGTTTACGGCGGCGGTATTTATAAATCAACTGATTTTGGCAATAGCTGGTCACTTCTGTCAAGCACAGTCGGTTCCAATATCTGGAAGTTTAAAAATGTTCTCCGGTTAGCCGCCGACCCCTCCGGTAATATTTATGCCGTTACTAAAGCATATAATTACAAAGGCAGTGTTGGTGATTATTTATTAGACGGCGGCTTGTACAAATCCTCAAACGGAGGGAATAGCTGGAACAAGATAAGTCCGGGGGATTTTTCAACTAATTATTTTAACGGGTGCGATGTAATCCCGGTTTCATCAACAGTTATTTTGTTTGCTACAGAAAACAACGGCGCAGCTTTGGGCGGAATCTTTAGAACGACCGATGGCGGATCGAATTGGACAAAAATAACCGGCGGATTACCATCTTCCGGTTACAAAAGAATTGCTATGGCTCAGGATCCGAATTCTTCCTCGATAGTTTATGCGGTTTTCCAATCAACAAATACAGGCGCGCCGGATTACGGATTAAAAGGTATATATAAAACTACAAACAGCGGATCATCCTGGGCGGCTCTTTCTACCCCGCCGCTTCTAACTTCCACTAACAACAGGTCCTATTTAGGCGCCCAGGGATGGTACGATAATATAATAGCAGTCGATCCTTTTAACCCGGGCAATATTTACATCGGCGGTGTAGATATGATGAAATCTACCGATGCCGGATCAAGCTGGTTCCAGTTGACTTACTGGGATCCGTATTTCGGTTCTCCGGTTGTGCACGCAGACCACCATGCAATTGTTTTTGATATGAATAATTCAGGTACATTGTTTAGCGGAAATGACG
>BDSV01000134.1 GCA_002898075.1 bacterium BMS3Abin03 | reverse complement strand
CCGTTCTTAATAATTTTTCTGATGTGATTGGCTTCTTTCATCGTAACTTTTTCAAGCGAATATATTAACGGCAACGTAATCTTCTTTTCCTTAATATCACCGCCGATTGGCTTTCCGATAGTATGTGCGGAACCTTCGTAATCAAGCACATCATCTCTTATCTGAAATGCAACTCCAATCGAATGCCCGAATTGTTTCAGCGCCTGAAAATATTCCTTGTTATCGGTTGCACTCATTGCGCCTATTTCACAACAGGTTTCAATAAGTGAAGCTGTTTTATCCGAAATAATCCTGAAATAAGTTTCCTCATCGATGTCGAGCTTCCTTGTTTTTTGTATCTGGAGAAGCTCTCCTTCAGACATCCGCTTAACAGTATTGGTGATTACCCCGAGGAAATCATAATCTTTGTTATCGACTGCTATCATCAATCCACGGGATAAAAGATAATCCCCCATCAGAACTGCAATCTTATTTTTAAAAACTTTATTTATAGACCATAGCCCCCTGCGCTTATCTGCATTATCAACCACATCATCGTGTATTAAGGTAGCTGTATGAAGAAGCTCTACAAGTACAGCGCCACGGTAAGTTCTCTCGCTAATACCGCCTGCCGTTTTTGCTGAAAGAAGCACCAGTAAAGGTCTGATCTTTTTTCCCTTTTGACGGATAATGTAACGCGCAACCAAATCAACCATACCGACTTTTGATCTCATCGATTGATTGAATATCTCCTTAAAACTGTGTAACTCAGATTTTATCGGTCGGCTTATTTCTGTAAGATGCCCTTTAATCACGATTTTTTAAGTGAAAGTTTTGAGATAAAAATACTTATTTCATACAAGAGAACCAATGGTACGGCAAGTATCACCTGCGAAACAGGGTCTGGCGGAGTAAGCAAAGCCGCAAAGAATAAAATTATAATCAAAGCGTATCTCCTGTACTTTCTCATAAATGCCGGAGTTATAATGCCTAATTTAGTTAGAAAAAATGAAAGCATCGGAAGTTCGAACACCAATCCGGCACCGAGCATAATGCTTATTATTATATTCATATATTCATTTATCGCAAAATTATTTTTGATTGCTTCGGTACCGAACTGGGCAACAAATTGCAGTGCAAGGGGCAGCAAAACATAATATGCGAATACGATTCCCGATAAGAAACAAAGGGTTGAAAAAATAACTACAGCAAGAATATATTTCCTTTCGTTTTTTTTAAGCGCCGGCGCAATAAACTTCCAGAGCTGGTAAAATAAATTCGGAAGACTTAATATAATACCGGCAATAATAGCAACCTGTAAGTATAAAAATATCTGACCAAACGGTTTTAAATTTTGCAGCACGGCGCCTGCATCTCTTGCCGGTTTAAGAAGAATAAAAGCAACAAGCTGATCGATAAAGATCCAGGCAATTACAGTTCCGGCAACCACACCTATCAAAGCATAGATAAGCCGCCACCTTAGTTCCTCAAGATGATCAAGGAACGACATTTCAGCTCCGTTCTCTTTGTCTTCCGGCATTTTTTCCTGAAGTAATTCTTTCGATGACATTGCGGAATACTGCTTTTAATTTATATCTGTGTATAAAGGGAAACCCGAACACAAATTCTTTACTTCGCCTTTAAGATCATTCAACCTACCTTCATCTTCAAAGCCATCAATTGCAGAATTTATTATCTCCGCAATTTTTTCCATTTCCGTTTCCTTCATACCTCTTGTAGTAACAGCCGGGGTACCAATCCTTATTCCGCTTGTAACGAAAGGACTTCTCATATCGAACGGTACCATATTTTTGTTAACGGTTACTCCAGCTTGTCCTAATGATATTTCTGCCTGTTTTCCTGTAATATTTTTATTTGACAAATCAATTAACATCAAGTGGTTATCGGTACCACCGGAAATAACATCAAATCCAAAATCCATTAGTTTTTTAGCAAGCACCTGTGCATTCTTAATAACTTGTTTTGCATAAGCTTCAAAGTCATCCGATAACGCTTCGCGGAATGCAACTGCCTTAGCCATAATAATATGCATTAAAGGACCGCCTTGAATACCGGGCATTACAGTACTATCGAATAATTCAGACATCATTTTTACCCTGCCGCTTTTTGGCGCAGTAATACCAAGAGTGTTTTCAGTATCTTTTCCAACAAGTATTACACCGCCTCTTGGTCCCCGCAAAGTTTTATGGGTAGTAGATGTAACCACATCACAATAAGGCAGGGGATCCTTAAGCAGCCGTTTTGCTATTAAACCCGCCGGGTGAGCCATATCATACATTAAGAATGCATTTACTGAATCGGCAATTTGTCTTAATTTTTCATAATCCCAATCCCGTGAATATGCACTTGCACCGGCAACTATCATTTTCGGTTTTTCTTTCTTCGCAAGGTCTTCAATAATGTTATAATCCAGCAGCCTGGTTTCTTTATTCAATTCGTAACTTACTGCCTGATATAACTTGCCGGAAAAGTTAACCGGCGAACCGTGAGTTAAGTGACCGCCATGTGCAAGACTCAATCCTAAAAATTTATCACCCGGGTTCATCAAAGTCATGAATACAGCCATATTTGCCTGAGAGCCGCTGTGAGGCTGCACATTTACATATTCCGCACCGAATAATTTTTTCAGCCGTTCACGTGCAAGGTTTTCAGCCATATCCACAAATTCGCAACCGCCGTAATATCTTTTGCCCGGATATCCTTCGGCATATTTATTTGTTAAGACCGAACCTGCCGCTTCAAGCACTGCGGGGCTAACAAAATTTTCGGATGCAATTAACTCAAGCTTATTTTGCTGACGTTCAGTTTCCAGTTGCAGAACGTCATAAATTTCTCTATCGCTTTTTAAGAATTCGTACATTCTTTACCCGTTTTATAATGAATATGAAATATAAAACAAACAAAAGGTTCTTCAAACTAATTGAAGAACCTTTTTATTAACAGATAATAAAATCAGTTTTTAAGGAACAGTTATGCTTTTACCAATCCAGTCATAACAATCGCCGGTAACAGGTATTACATCACCGGATTTATAATTGCGGAAGAAGTAATCTTCCTGGGTTGGTACAACGGCAGAAAGAGCTTTAATTCTATCGGTTGCCTGACTTAATGAAGGATCGAGCCGTTTCGCTTTTCTATAAGTATCTACAGCTAACTGGTAAACCATTTTTGTTTCGAATCCCTGCTGATTACAATTGCGTGCTGCCTGCTCATAAAGATATCCTTCGTAATAGACAGGTAATCCCCAGCCGCCGCCAATTTCATTTGCTTTCCTATAATATTTACGCGCCTGCGAGTATTTACCCAAATCACTGTATATAATACCAAGATTTAAGTAGTTCTCTTTTTTACCAGGTTCCAGCTTTATCAATTTCATATAAGCATTTTCAGCTTTTTTCAACCGATTGGTTTTCTGATAAGCAGTAGCAAGCTGATTCCAATAGTTAACGGTTCCCGGTGATTTTTCAACAAGAAATTCTAATCCTTCTATTGCTTTATCATATTCCCCGGCTTTAATGGCAAATGTTACATATTTCCATGCTTTGGCAAGATTATCTTTATCGTTCATCCAATTCTTCTTAGCCAATTCAACTAATTCATCTATATTCTCCACTATTCCTTGAAGTATTTCGGGCCAGCGCGGATTATCGGGTTCCCTTTCCGAGAGATAGGAGTACAGATCTATTGCCTTCGTTTTGTAATCATTTTCATCGGTAGCATTATTTATATAAAGCTGACCCAGCCGGTCGTAATAATAGGATGAGAGATTTTTATCCATTTTAATGGATTTTTCATATTCGGCAATTACTTTATCGGCAGGTAAATGCAGCCATATTTCAGAAATGTATGCTTTATGTGATTGAAAGTAAGCTTTATCCTCCGGGTAATGTTCGATTGCTAAATTATATAAATAAATTACGGTATCTTCCAAACTTTTTTTCATCTCGGGTGAAACTTTAGTCGAGTCGTGCAAATACCATATCACATCTTCCATCTTGTAATAAATCCACTTTTTGAATTTATCCGGATTCATCTTCAACACTTCCCATCCGAAAGGAAGAGCGCTTTCATATTCTTTGTTCTTATGATATTCAGAAAAAAGGCTGTATGTTTCAAGCAGTTTTAATGAATCAGATTTTTCGACCACATTAACAACTGCTTTAGAATAATTAGCAGAACTGAATAGAAGAAAAATAAATATTGATAAACCGATTATTTCTTTTACTCTTTTCAAGATTTTTTCCCTTAAAATTATTTCTATAATTTACCTTTCAACTCTAATAAACCAAAGTTCACCAAAACTAATACCAACATTAATCCGATAAAATTTTTCCCGGATCAAATTTGAATCGGTAGTTCCTCTTAACGAATATTCAAAACCCAAATCTACAGAATTTCCCAAGCTCAACGGAAATGAAAGCCCTCCAAAAGCAGAGTATTGTGTAATATCAGTTCCGTTAATCCTGTATTGCGATATTTCATAACTTAAACCCAAACGCCAAACGATTTGTTCCCATAACGAAGCATCTGTCTGCATAACCGGCTTATATTCAAATCCTCCACTAAGCTTATAAACATCCCTAAGATTTTTTGAGGGTTTATTCCCTATTTTAAATTCAGACCATGGCTGATAAATATAATCGATGTTTATATTGTATTTTTTGAATAAGCCCAAAGTTATTCCACCCGTAATACGAATAGGAATTTTCATTATAGTTGAGCCGGACGAAATAGTATCGCCAACAGTATTCGGATTTGTAGTTAAAGATGTATCTGTATTCAAATCGGAAACAATATTTGCAGAAACACCTATTCTTAAATTAGATATAGTTTCAGAATTAAACAAATCCGCTAAATCCTGCGTTATCAAACCCACGGTACTTCCGAAACCGGTAGCTCGATAAATTAAATCATACTCGCCGGACTTAAACGAGCTGCCGCTAAAATCTATATTCGATTTATAATTTAAAGTGCCGAAATAATATTCAGCCGTACCCCCGATTACCCATCCGAAAGGAAGAGTGTAAGAGGCACCCATAAACAATCTTGTAAGACCACCTTTCCCTTCGTATATAGTAGTATAAGCAGGAATACCCGGTTCGGCAGCATCGAAATTTTCTACTACCTTGTAACTTATCCTGCTGTACGGAACAAGCCCCGAAGCAAATCCGATTCCATATTTATTGCTGATTGGAAATGCAAACGTAAATCCTTTGAAATCCGCATCGGCATAATACCCGGATTGGGATGAATTGGAAAGTGAAACCCCGTTAAGCACAAGACTTAATTCAATTCTTGTTAATTTTATCGCTGCCCAGGAAGCAGGATTTAATATTTCTACATAATCGCGGTTTAACATAGAAACGCCCGTATGCCCGAGACCTAAACTTCTTGCAGAATATGTGTAATCCATATCGCCTATTCCATTCCTTGTATATGTGGAACTATTTTGCGAATATGAAATTGATAAAAAGCTTAAAGTAAAAATAAATATGTACTTAAATTTCTTTATCATTTTCGCCTTTCGGTAAATGTCACACGAATTCTTGGTCTTAAAGCTGAATCGGGATAATCACTTCCTCTAAAAGTAAACAGTTCCAGACCTTCGGATACATTTTCTGACCTGATAATTAAGCCCTGCACATCATTGTTTGTTAACCACGAGCTGAAAATATTGGTTATATTCCCCGAATAAATATCGTTCTGCCTAATTAATGTAATACCGCTGTTTTTATCGATTTCTGCTTTTGTGCTGTCTGTAATTTTGAATACCTGAACATAGCTGCTATAAGAAGTTCCGGTTATAAAATTCAATGTATCGGCTGTAAGAATTAATTCGGCATTATTAATAACAATATCATTAGAGAGTGAGCTTATATCGAAAAATAATTTTGATTGGTAGGTAACGCTTGCCTGCACACCAATTTCACCCTGGGGAAGAATAAGCGAATCCGAATCTACAACGCTGACATCGAGAAAGATAAACCCTTTTACAGTATCAATGAAAGCCCCCGGTTTTTCGATTACAATTTTAATTTTCGCCGCATCTGTCGAGGTTGTTGTAAGTGCCTGAAAACCGACTACTTTTCCCGAAGATTGTGTTGGTTTATAATATATCCCCTTATTACTTTCCAATGTGGAATCATAAGAGTTTTTAATCCATGAGAGAACAAGATCGGGACTAAGATCGAAAGTATAAAGTGAATCCGTAAAATTTTTATTCGAGCTTAAATCGTCCGTTTCATAAACTAAAGCGGGAAGACTATCGATGGTAAAAGTGTTGGCAGACCAATCGGAATTAATTTTATGAACAGTAAAATCCATATCGGCAGCTTCGTCTGTAAAAGTATATTGAGGCGTCAATTCAATGAATGCTTCATTTATATTTATTGCATCATTCAGAAAATCATCTTTTAGTGAATCATCTATGAAAAAGAGAAATTTCATAAGAGTAGATGCAACTATATCATTTCTTTTACCTATTAGAATTTTAGACGACAATCCTAAGGGAACCACTTTCTTATAATAAGTTGATGTTTGATAAACCGGTGTATCCTTTGTATCGAAAGAACTGACATTTATCACATCGTCATCTATTAAATTAACACCGACTGAGGTGGGTTCATCGCTGCAGGAAAGTAAAAGCCATAGTAACGAAAACAAGATTCCGAGAAAAAGAAATTTCTTCAATTATTTACTCCGGTCGAATCATTAATTATGTAATTACTAACTTCAGAAAAATTATCGGCAACAAAACTTGGTATTTTATTTTCCTTTTGCAAGATAGAAAGACTTTCCCTGCCATTCCCGGTTTTTACAAGTATAGTCTTCAGCCCGGCATTTAAACCGCATTTAATATCGGCAACAGAATCTCCAACAAAATACGAACCTGAAAGATTTATGTTATGCTCTTCGGCTGCCCGTAAAATCATTTGGGTCGATGGTTTTCTGCATTCAGATTCTTCAGCAGTACTAAAATCAGGATGATGCGGGCAAAAATAGAAAGCGTCAATTTGTACGTTATGTTTAGCCAAAAGTGTATTTACCATCCTATTGACCGAATAAACCTGCTTTTCTGTAATCAAACCTCTTGAAATACCGGACTGATTAGATATTACAATCAATTTAAAATGATAATTATTTTTTAACCGGGACAAAGCTTCACCCACACCGGGAAAAATTTTTACTTTAAGCGGATCACCTAAATATCCGGGGTCTTCGTTCAATGTCCCGTCACGATCGAGAAATATTGCCTGAGTGGTCATTAATTATTCGATAGTATCGTCTTATAAAGATCGATATACTTTTTAGCCGAGGAGTTCCAGCTAAAATCTGATTTCATACCGGCTTTCATAATTTTCGTCCAGGTTTTCTTATCTTTATAAACATTCAGCGCACGTTTGATCTCTTTCAGAAATTCATTTGCATCATACTTTTTAAACATAAATCCATTGCCTTCACCGGTTTTTTCGTTAAACCTAACAACTGTATCCGCCAGCCCCCCGGTTTCCCTAACAACCGGAACGGTTCCGTACTTTAAGCTGTACATCTGGTTTAACCCGCATGGCTCATACTTGGAAGGCATTAAAAACATGTCTGCACCGGCTTCTATCAGATGAGCAAGATCATCGTTGAACCCTAAATAGCAACCAAATTTATCGCGGTATTTATGACTCATCTTTTCAAAAAAGGTATGATATTTTTTTTCGCCGGTTCCTAGCAGAATAAATTGAATATCTAATTCCATCAGATCATTAAACGCTTTTTGAACCAGGTCAAATCCTTTAGCATCATATAACCTTGAAATAATACCGAGTACAGGAACTTCTTCATCATACTTCAAACCAAATCTGTCTGTAAGTGCCTGTTTGTTAACTTTCTTAAGATCAAGAGTTTTAATTGTGTACTTTTTCGGAAGATGTTTATCTTTTTCAGGATTCCAAAGCTTAGTATCTATTCCGTTAATAATGCCATAGATATCTTTTTTTCTCTTGTTTAAAACACTTTTCAAACCGGCAGAATGTTCATCTTCTTTTATTATCTCATTTGCATAAGTTTCGCTTACAGTATTTATTGCATCGGCAAACATTAAACCGCTTTTCATAAAATTCACTTTGCCGTTGTGCATAATACCGTTATTGGATTTAAGTTCTTCCGGAAGGTCCAGATTCTTGAACGAGGATGCCGGAAATTCTCCCTGGTATGCTAAGTTGTGAATTGTAAAGAGTATTTTAAAGTTTGCGAACTGCTCATTATCTTTAAATTTAGTCTTCAGATATGCGGGAATCAAACCGCATTGCCAATCATTACAGTGAATGATATCAGGTATCCAACCCAACTTTTGAATTAATTCAAATACGGCTTTGTTTAAAAGTACAAATCTTTCATCATTATCTTTGTACACTTTTCCGCTTATCGGGTCGGCGTATAAGCTGTTCCGGCTGCCGAAATATTCCTGATTATCCAGGAAATAAATTTGAACTCTAACTCTCTGCCCCGGAAGGAAGCAGGATTTTAGTGAAAAGATAACTTCCTTTCCGGCGATATTAATTTGAAGGTCTTTCAGGCGGACAACTTCGTGGATCTTGAATTTTCTATCGTCAACAGCCCCATATTTTGGAACAACAATTCTCACTTCATGCCCCAGCTCAGCCAGAGTCTGTGGAAGAGCAGCAGAAACATCGGCTAAACCACCCGTCTTTACAAACGGAACTACTTCCGATGTAACAAATAAAATTTTATACTTTTTTGCTGCCATTTTCACTTTTAAATTTTGAAATAATGTGCAAATTTACTAAAATTAAAAGTTTTTACAAAAATTGATTGGTAACCTGATACCATACCGATTATTACTGCTAATTGAAAAATTTTTTAATAATTTGTATGAAGTAAATTATTAATTTCTGATAAACTTCATTATATAATTCGAGCTTAATATGATAAGACTATTTAAATATTTAATACTGCCTGTACTTCTTATTTTTCTATTTTATGGATGCGGTTCATCAACCGGCACAAGATATGAAAAAGAAAAAATCACCGGTAAAGAGGAGAAAGCAAAGGTTGTTGAAGATTTTGATATAACCCCGTATAAAACAAAAATAGAAATAAAAGAGAAACCTGCCGACAATTCTATTATTAAAGATGCCTGGTTCGGTTATGAGACAGAAGGGACAACATCGAACAGCAACCGGAAGATAGTTGCAACAGTTGACGGTTACAGAGTTTTAGTTGTAGCCACAGATAATATTGAAGAAGCAAACAGCATAAAACAAAAGGTTTACAAACAAACCAATCACAAAGAAGTTTATATAAGTTTCGAACCTCCATTCTATAAAGTTAAGGTGGGCGATTTCACGGAAATATCGGCAGCAAAAGATTTAAAGTTCAAGCTAAATCAGCTTGGTTATCCCGAAGCGCGGGTTGTTCAGGAATCAGTAAATATATTTGAAGAATGAAAAAACTTCTTTATAACCCATCACAAATTGTAACTGTTGATACAGACGGGAAAAATTTTAAGCGCGGCAGCAAGCTTTCGGACATCGCACTTCTCACAGATCATTCAATAGTAATTATTGATGACAAGATTGCGGATATTATACAAACCTCATCGGTAAATAAATTAAAATTTGATAAAAGAATTGACCTGACGGGAAAAATTGTACTACCCGGATTAGTAGAGTGCCACACACATTCTGCATTTACAGGTTCGAGAGCAGATGAGTTCAGGCAGAAGTTAGCCGGGGCAGATTACGAATCCATTGCAAGATCCGGCGGCGGAATAAATTCAACGGTGCAATCTGTTCGTCAGTCGTCGTTTGAAAAAATAGTTGGAGAAGTAAAACCGAGAATCGAACATTTTATTTCGCAGGGTATTACCACTCTCGAAATAAAGAGCGGCTACGGGTTGAATTACGAAAATGAAATTAGACTGCTGAAGGTAATTAACTATCTAGATGAAATTTACCCGGTTGATATAATTCCAACGTTTTTAGGTGCACATACTTTCCCTCCCGAACATAAAACCACAAGAGATGCATATTTAAATGAAATTATCGATGTGATGCTTCCACACATCGCAGAACAGAAGCTTGCTGTTTTCTGCGATGGGTTTTGTGAAGCGACGGCATTCCCGGCAGATAAAATCGACCGTATTTTTTCGAAGGCAAAAAGTTTGGGTTTGAAATTAAAGCTCCATACGGAACAATTTAACTCGATTGGCGGACTTGATGTTGCATTAAAACATAATGCGGTAAGCGTAGATCATCTCGAAGTTCTTGAAGATAACGATATAGAAAAATTATCAGAAAGCAACACGGTTTCGGTTTTGCTGCCGGGTGTTTCATTCTTTTTAAATTATCAGTACGCACCGGCGAGAAAATTAATTGAAAACAATGCTATCGTCGCACTTGCTACAGATTTCAATCCCGGCTCATCTCATATTTCCAGCTTGAGTTTAATTATGAGTCTCGCTGCATTGAAAATGGGAATGTCTATTGAAGAAACTATAAGCGCTGTAACTATAAATGCTGCAAAGGCAGTATGTGCCGAAAAGAATGCGGGCAGTATTGAAATAGGAAAGGATGCGGATTTTGCAGTGTTCGATACAACAGAATATGCGGATATAGTTTATGATATTGGGAAAAATTTAAATTGTATTACAATAAAGAATGGAAATATAATTTATAATAAATCAGAAGTGAAGTTCAATTAAGCTTATTTAAATTGAAAGATAACATCCGTAATTACCCACCTTGGCTTTAGCTTAAGCGTATCTGAATAAACATAAAATCTCTCCGAGAATTTTATTGGCTGGGGCCATCCGTAATCGTATTCCAAATCATTATCTTTATCCAGGAAACACCACAGGATATATTTGCCAGCTACAATACGGTTAAAGCTAAATTTTTCATCATTTAATTTTTTAGTATAAATCAGCTTTTTATCCTTCGTATTTTCCAGAACAAGTACAGGGTTATCCTCCAGATTTATATCCAGCATCTTACCGTCAACACCTGTAAAATCCAAACCCGATATAGTTTTAAAACGGAATTCATATAATGAATCCCTAAAGTTACCTTCAACATCTTTGAATGCCGCTAAATTTAATTTGATTATATAATCTTTATCGGACTTCAATTTTGTTAACGGTTTAATAATTACCGCAGCGTCATCTTCATAATCAATATTGAACGGAACGCCTTTACCGAGAGTGTCCGTAAAAGTTATATTTCTTTGAATGTTATCTTTTAAAAATGCATCGTCGAAATAAAATGTGAACTGCGCATTCTTAAAATCTACGGAATTTGCATTTTTCTGGGGTAAAGTTGAAATGAGTTTTGGATACGAAGTATCGGGTTTATCTGAAACGGTTAACGAGATATAATCATTATAGGTTGTATTGCCAAGCGTATCCGACAGATTTTCAGCAAATAAATAAATTACGTTATCAATTGAAGGAGCGCTATAGGTAACAAGAACTAACTCGCTATTATTATTTACGCGTTTATAAACGAAAGTAATTCCGAAAGTTTTATTTATAGTTGAATCGACCAGATAAAAATTTTGAGACCGCAGAACTGATTTATCAACATCATCGCTTAATGAAAGAAGAATATGTCTATCATCGGTCATAATTGCTTTTATCATTCTGGGCGCTGTAGTATCGGCTTTAAACATTTTGAAATGCAAACCTGAAAAAGATGTGTCATTCCCGATAAGCTGAACATCGGTATCCGGTATTCCAATCCAATCCTGATCCATATTATAAATTAAATCACGGTATTCATCTTTAACTGCAAAAATCCTGTAATTTGAGGACGCCAATCCGTTCAATTGAAATGTGCCGTCGCTTCCCGTTTGCGAAACATAATCGGGCTTCCGGTTAAGAAGGGTATCTGCACCTTCACCTAATTTATACGCAAATATTAAAATACCTTCCCGATCGCTGCTGAATACCCGCCCGCCGATTGAATTTTTATCTATCTGGTTACCGGTTGAAAAAGAGAATGTAAAAGAGCTTAACATTCTATTCGAATTATTTCTATCGATCACATCTGAACCAACGGTAATAGTATAAGTTGTGTTTTTCTTTAATCCTTCTGCAAACTCAATGGTTACTGTTGTACCTGTCCAATCATATTCAAGCTGTCCTTCAACAAACGGTGAAATGAACAACGCATCTTTGAATGATCTTTTATCAACATATTCTGAAAATTCAATTTCGAAATAATTTTCATTATAATTTATTGTTCCATCGGGGGGAAATACTTCTGTAACCTCGGGAGGTATTTTATCTACATCCCCGCCGCCCGGCGGCAATTGATTTGCACACCCGGTAAACAGAATTATTACGATGAAATAAACTATTTTTTCTTTTGAGATCTTAACCATCTTCGGTATTCTCTAACATTCCGTAAATGTTGATTGTGTGTTTTGGCAAATTTATGACCGCCTGATCCATCGGCTACGAAATATAAGTAATTATTCTGTTCCGGGTAAAGCGCCGCCAGTATCGCATCCTTCCCTGGATTGTTTATCGGTGCAGGCGGAAGCCCGGCATATTTATATGTATTATAAGGTGAATCAATCTCCAGATCTGCAAACAACAACCTTCGCCAGCCGCCGGGAATTAAATATTGTATCGTTGGATCAGCTTGCAGTCTCATTCCCCTGTTTAACCTGTTATGATAAACCCCGGAAATCCTCGGCATTTCCGCGGCGATGTTAGTTTCGCCTTCAATAATTGAAGCCAGAGTTAATACTTCGTGAACCGACATATTTAATTCATCTGCTCTTCGCTTTAAACTATCGACGAAAAAATCCTTAAACCCCTGGTAAAATATTTTTAGTACTTCTTCCGGTTTACTGAACTCATAAATTGAATATGATTTTGGAAACAGATAACCTTCGAGGGATTTTTCTTTTAACCCGAGTGTCTTTATAAAATTCGTATCATTCGCCTTTTCAACAAACAGAGCCGAATCAATAAATACATCATATTTTAATTTTGACCCGAGCCACTTGATCGATTGCCCGTTTTTTATAGTAACCTTTCTTGCAAAATTACATTTACCGCTAATGAACAAATCTAATAAATCGAGATAACTTAAACCATTGGGAATATAGAACCTTGCTGCTCTTATTTTTTTCTCGGCACCGTAGAGAAAAGCAGCAATTCTAAAATTTGCCTTACTCGGAATTATCCCCTTCTCATACAACCTGTCCACCACACTACCGAATGATTCATTTCTTCCAATATCAAATTTAACCGGTGACGAACCATTATAAAAGTTTGGTGTGTAAAAAATATAAATCGAGATGAAAAGTAATGCGATAAAGAAAGATAAAACCAAATAAGTTTCGGAGCGCGTTATTAAATCCCTGAGATGTAGTTTCATATCGTGATTTGAAGAGGTGGTTAAACTTCTTTTTCTCTTTCCCGTCTTTGAATTGCCCTGAACTCATCGATTATTCTTTCATATATTCTCATCAGAGCAGAAGGACCGAGTTGTGCATCAGCAATTTGTAATAATTTTTTAATTATCTCTTTTTCTCTTTGTGGTGAATAATTCGGGCGACCCAAAAATTTTTTTATTTTTCCAATTAAAGCAGCCCTCTTAGCCCGCTCATTCAACAGCTCCACAATCTCTGCGTCGATATTATCAACTTCGGAACGAAGCATGTTTAAAAGTTCCCTGCTTTCTTCTTCAGTAAGCGTTTCAAAATCAATTTCGGTTAAATGTTGTGCCTCGTTCATAGCTGTAAAATTACAAAAAAAAATACGAATTAGCTCGGTTGAAAACAATCTTTTGGAAGCGAGGGATATGGCTTTACAGAAAACGGATCGCGCCTGCCCGCATCGAATAAAGTCTTCCCCCTGAATGCAATCATTGCAGCATTATCTCCACAAAACTGAAGTTCGGGGATAACTATTTTTTTTGAATATTTTGTTGCTAACGTTGTCATACTATTCCTAAGTTCGTTATTTGCAGCAACACCACCAGCTAATGAAATCGAATTTGTTTCATATTTGTTCAAAGCTTTTTCGGTGTTTTGCAAAAGTGCTTTTAGAACTGCGGATTGAAACGAAGCTGCAATATCAGATTTATCACTCTCAGGCACTTCATTTAACCCGCCATAATTTTTTTGAATGTAACGAAGAACCGCAGTTTTTAATCCGCTGAAAGAAAAATTGAATTCCTCGCTAAGTTTTGAAACAGGAAATTTAATTTTAGCGGGATTCCCCTTTTGCGCTGCAAGCTGAATTTGCGGACCACCCGGATAATCGAAGCCGAGCATTTTGGCAACTTTGTCGAAAGCTTCCCCGGCGGCATCATCAACTGTGGTTCCAAGCTGAATTATTTCCGTAAAACTTTTTACATAGAGGAGCAAAGTGTGTCCGCCGGAAACGACAAGAACAAGAAATGGAAATACAGGTTTCTCGTCCATTAAAAATCCGGAAAATATATGCCCTTCAATATGATTTACGGCAATGAATGGTTTGTTTAAAGAAAATGCTAATCCTTTTGCGAATGTGAATCCCACAAGCAAAGCACCGATTAGCCCGGGTCCGGCAGTTGCTGCAATCAAATCAATATCGTTTAATTTTATGTTTGATTGTTCGAGCGCATCTTCAACCAATGGCTTTACTATCTGTAAATGAGCACGGCTGGATAGCTCGGGAACAACACCGCCGTATTTCGTATGAAAATCCTGTGAAGAAATCAGATTAGAAGTCAGCTTATCATTTACAATTACGGCAACCGAAGTCTCATCACACGAGCTTTCAATTCCTAAAACATTCATATATTTATAATTTTAAATTAATATCAAACAGAATTCGTCTCGATTTATCACAAAGGGGTCAACTTAAGGAATGTTTTCTAAAAGCTGACTAAAAAAAAATTAAATTAACTAACGGATTCTCGGCTTTAGCCAAAACTTAAGGATGAGCTGTGGCTAAAGCCATTATTTATTTTGGCTAACTAGTTCCCCGACTTAAATAGACTGTATGAAAATTTATTTTTGCTTTGTAGCGCGACTTTTAAGTCGCAATTTTTATGAAAAATAGCGAGCTAAAGCTCGCTCTACAAGTTTGATTTTTATTTTCACACAGTCTCTACAAGTCGGGGCAATTAAGTTGACGAACATTCGCATTATCGGGACTCTGTTCATCTATTTAAAAGAAAATATATTCTTAACAATGTGTCCGGCTATTTGCGGATTTTCTTTCAGGCGTCTGATCGAATATGGATACCAATCTTTACCATAAGGGATATAAATTCTGATTTTGTAGCCGTCTTTATTTATTTTATCTCTCAAATCTTCCCGCACACCGAGCAGCATCTGAAATTCAAATTTATCGTTCGATACTTTTAATTCTTTTATTAAACGATATGCTTCTTTGATTAAATATTCATCGTGAGTTGCAATACCGACATAGTTGCCGTTCTTTAACATAAGCTCGAGCACTTTAACATAATTATCCCGTATTGCTTGTTTGTCTTTATACGCTATCGATGCAGGTTCAACATATATCCCTTTGCACAACCGGTAATTGGTTCCGAGTTTATTCAAAAGGACGGCATCGTTATACGTTCGTTTTAAGTATGCCTGGAGAACTAAACCAACGTTGCTGTAATCTTCATATATTCTTTTGTAAACTTTTATAGTAGCATCCGTATAGGGCGAGTCTTCCATGTCTATTCGAACGAAATTATTAATTTCTTTCGCATACTTAACAATTTCCAGAATCTGCTCGTAAGCAAACTCTTCATCGATGGATAGACCCATTTGCGTAGGTTTGATTGACATATTAGCCATTAAGTTATTTTCCACAATCGCATCGAAAGATTTAAGTATTTCTTTCTTTGCTGCAATTGCTTCTTCTTTATTTTTAACGGCTTCACCTAAAACATCAAGTGTTGCATAAATGCCTTTGGAATTTAGGTCCTTCACAATATTTATAGCAGATTGTAAAGTTTCACCGGCAATATATCTTCGGGAAAAATATCTCACCATCGATCTGGGCATTAACTCGGTGACCGAGACTAAGAATTTATTAAAAATGTCCACTCATAACTCTCGTAATATTATTTCTACAGTTTTTGAACTATTAAACTATTGATTTAGGGATTTTAACGTAAGGAGCATAAGGTCAGCTTTTTCAAATAATTCTTCTTTATTTGTATTATTAAAGAAAACAAAATCCGCTTTTTCAATTTTTTTATTGTCCGGAAGCTGCACTTTATCTCTTTTTAAAAAATCTTCTTTAGTGAATTTATTTCCTTTTAAAATTCTTTCCAAACGAATTTTTTCATCTGCTGCAATTAGAATAACGTAATCAAACATTTCTTCAATTCCTGCTTCATAGACAATTGCAGTCTCGATGAATATAATTTTTTCGTTTTTATACTTATCATTAATGATTTTATCAATTTCACCGATAACTTTGGGATGAAGGATTGAATTGAGTTTTTTAAGCTCGTTAGGATTTGAAAAAACTTTACCGGCAAGAAATTTTTTATTAACTGCGTCATTTAAAAATGCTTCTTCCCCGAATTCCTTTATTACCTGTTCCCTAGCCTGTTTATCACCCGCTAAAATTCTATTAGAAATATCATCAGCATACAAAACTGGGTAACCCTTTTCTTTCAGGTAATTTGTAAAAATACTTTTCCCGGAACCGATACTTCCGGTAACAGCAACTTTTATTTGT
>BDSV01000133.1 GCA_002898075.1 bacterium BMS3Abin03 | reverse complement strand
GAGTAATGATCGGTTATGTTGTAAATATTATGAAAATAACCCGCCTTAATAAATGGACTTATGTAATTATTAAACAAATAATATTTTATTACGGGTCCAAAACCAATAAACATTTCAATCTCAGAATCAAAATTTTCTGTATCATATTTCTTTTCATAATAGTTATAAGCAAGTTCAACGCTGATTGATAATTTATTTATTAAAAAGTATGAAACAGCGGGAGACAATTTTAATTTCTTTTTCAGTAATATCACCCAAATATGATTGTTCACTTTTAGAATAAGAAAATGCTGCCGAACCGGAAACATTAAAAAGACCGGAACTTAAATAAGTTTGCGTAAAAGAAACGCTTGAGCTTATCAAAATTAAAAGAAACAAACATCTTGTATTCATACTTCCTCCATTATCAGCAATCTTATGACATTGTACCTAATCCGGAACTAATTAGAATTTGGCTGATTCTAACAAAGTCTAACGACTCAGAATTATGACACCACATTTATAAAAATTTTTAATTGAGTTAAATTCTTATTTGATCAAAAGCATCCTTTTCGTTTTATATTAGTTCTCGAATTGTACTTGATAAAAATAAACACCGCTTGAAAGATTATTGCCATCAAAATTAACTTTATATCTACCGGCATTTTTATAACCATAATTAATAGTTTTAATTGAGCGACCAAGCACATCGTAGATTTTTTTAAAAAGAATATCCAACCCCAACTGATATAACCGACGTAAGATACTCCTGAGAATAATCATCCAATTTTCTAATACCCTCGTCAAACCATATCGAATGTGTAGATCTTAGTTTAAGCATGGATGTAAAGTAAAAAACAATTTTTACTTTTGCTCAAGGGAACGGTAAACCCGATAAAACCATTCACTCCTAACCCGGAAGATGCAAGCTTATCTTTAAAGTCATAACGATCAACTTTAACTATCCGGTTTGAAATTATAAATGACGGTCCAATTCCATATGAAAAACCGTCACCAATATTTCCAATATAATCAAAATCAAAATTATGACTGATCAATGTTACGTCTGTTCCAAAAGAAATTGAATCTCCGAAATCACTTTGTAATACAAAAACGAGTACATCGTTCTTTGTAATCTGATGGTAGCTGTATTCAAACATTAAATTCAAACCGAGTACGGTTTCTCTTTTGTAAGAAATCCCGTAGAACAAATATGACCTGAAGTTGTTGTCTCCCAATAAATTGGTTGAGTTTTCAGAGTTGCTCAGGTAGATTCCGTACCCGAAATTCGCACTAACTTTATTTTGAGAATAAATAAAGGGATTGATAAATATTAAAAGGGCAATAAATAAAATATTTTTTCTTTTCATTTTATTATTAAGATTTGTTTTGTTTGCTTATCGTAAGAGCCTGTTTCAAGCCCCTTTAACTCAACCGTATAAAAATATATTCCCGCTGCCAGGTCTGATATATTGTAAGTAACACGATATGTTCCGACATCCTGTAATTAGTTAACAAGAGTTGCAATTATGGTATTGTAACTGTTTTTGATAGTGACGGGTCAGGAAGTACAGTAGATTCGCAGCCGTAAAGAAGGAGCATAAATATTAAAAGTATTAAATAGGATATTCTCATTTTTCTCTCTGATTATTTTAAAAGATAAATTGTTTAAAACTGATTTCCGCTTAGTGCAATTTTATTCTGTACAATTATATTTTACCGAGATAACGTTGAACTTTGCATAATAAAAATTCCCTTCGGGTTTGTGCCAGATTGCTTCGCCGTAAGAAGCCAGTTTTCTCCCATTGAAATCTTTATAGTTTTTAAGCGGAGTTTCCCACTCATAGTTTTTATACGCTTTCCCGTCAGCAGATTCATATCTGTCTTTCGAGGAAAAATTAATCAACTCCCCGGTTTCATTGAAGAAAAGCAGTGCAGTAATTGTATTGCCCTGGTTTGTAAATTTTGCCTTTACAGTGAGCGAATCAATGGTTTCCCATTCTATATTTTTATCGATCAATGCAGATGGAGCAAAGATGCACATATCATTAAACATAGTTACGGTTTCACTTTTGTTCATTTCAGCACCCCTTGCATCTACCACCTGAAAAAGCGATGCGACTTTTACTTGCATTATTGCATTTGAACCAACATATAAATGAAGCGCATCGAAAGGAAGACCAAACTTTTTAGATTTTAAGTAAAACAATCTTGTTGGTTCGTCATAAAAACTATATTGGATTGCGTGCATATTCAAATAATCTGATTCGGGATTTGGTTTTATCTGTCCGCTAAATTCTAATCTGAAATTATGAATTTTTTCTTTCCCGATTGCTCCGGTATAAATTATATAATTTTGAACGGGCAGGGGAAGATGTTTTATATCATTTTCGGTCAAGATTTTCTGTGGAGAATACCTTTTTAATCCTTTTTCAACTTCGCTTTGAAACAGATTTTTATAACTCCCGGGCAGATTACCGGCAAAAGCAATAATAATCGGAACGAGTAAAATTACATTGGCAATTGTCCCGTATTTTGCATCATTCCAATAGGAAATAATAAGTACCTGAGAGACGATAACAGCAGCAGCTCCTATTATCCAAAACGCTTCTTCTTCGTAGTAATACAAAATAGATGCAACAATAAAAAGTATTGCCGCAAGCAGCCATAATAATCCCGCCGGTTTCGAGATGTTTTCTGTAAACTGATTTACTTGAGCCAGATTGAAAGCTTTGGTAAAACCCAAAAGATGAATCAATCCGTGAACAATAAATAAGACGAGAAAAAATATCTTCATACTTCTTCCTTAATGATCTTTAAACTTTTTTACGGGACTCCGGGACGAAACCTTTACAATGTTCGATGTAATACTATTTATTTTAATTGATAATCTAAAAGTTCTTGCTTCTGATATAAATACTTTACACCATTAAATTTATTCTTATACCATTCTTCTTTTGTTAAACCGACGCCAGGTGAAACATAATCAATAGCAACACTTCCCGAATATCCATAACACCTGAAAGTACCCCTTGGAATAACGATCATACTATCTATAGAAATCACTTTTAAGTCGGAACTATATTGATCACCCACATTTGCTGGATATTTGTAAAGTAGTAAAGAATCTGTATTCGTACTAACCCAATATCCAGATTCATTATTCCAGCGTAAAACACCCGTAGAAAGGATAAAAGTTTTTCTACCATTAATTATAGTATCAGAAACGATACTGAAAGAATCAACACTTGTTGAAATGATATTACCAGATGTGTCATAAGTAGTAGTCTGATATGACCAAACATTCCCAACCTTTAGTGGTACAATCTCTAAAGTTTTTGCAGCGGGAGTGACAATATTATCTTCTTTATTGCAGCCGGCAAATGCAGCAAGTAGAAGAAGCAAGAAAAAAAGCAGATTTTTCATAATATATACCTTTCATAAAACATTATTAAATATTTCCCCAACCTGGGAAAGGTAACATAATATCATAATTTAACTCCGATTATTTTTACACTTAAAGGCGTTGCAGCTAACAAGAGACTGCATGATTAATGATGATAATATTTTGCTATATCGACAATGTAACATGATTAACAAAATGATTTACAAACTAAATAATGCCATCCTGAAAATACCAAGACCGAATAAAGCCGTCTTGTTAAGTCGCGTATTATACTTCTATACTTTTACTCATATTCATAAACCGAATTAAAAGTATTGCTGATTCCATTGGTTATTGAGACCACTCGTCTTATTAAAGGGTATCCATCATCATCATACGAATAAGTAGCGTTGTACTCGGTTATTACCCTGATTGCCATTCTCATAAACAATACTCGTATATGTAGCATTGTTTTTGCTCAATGAGACAGGATATATGAGCGAAGTCCTTAAATTATACCAGGGATATATTTTATTATCATAAGTTGAAGTCATAGTTGCATAAAGCGTATTATCCCGGCAAACAAAATTCTTAACTACATTTCCATTCGCATCGTACTTAAATTCAGTTTTTGTAATCAATTCATCTTGAGAATTGTGTTCTTCTTCCCGGGCAAGATTACCGGAATTATCGTAGAAGTATTTTACATAACCCGAAGGTACATAGTTACTACTGGAATCTTTAATACTCGATAAAATTTTCTCGATTCTATTATTCGTATCATAAATATATGTGTTGAGATATTCAAAAATATTTATTTTCTCCACTGCTGATATTACCCGGTTGATACTGTCATAATCAAATGAAACCGAGGTAAATAATTGCGAATTATTTACAGATTCATATTTAGTTAACAAGCTGTTTTGATAAGAAAATGTTGAATAATTATCGGAACCAACGATGATTTTAATTAATTGTTTTTGCAACTGAGGGGCAACGATATCTTCACTATTGCAAGCACTAAGTAAAAATATGATTGTAAATAAAACAAGGATTAATGATTTGATATTTAACATACTAACAATCCTTTCTTGTCGATGAAGAGAGAAAGTATAAATTGGTATTAGTCACCTCCCATATTATTGAAGAATAACCGCGCTGCCGATAAGTCCTCCGCCCAAAATTTACTCTCCGTCTTCTTGCGGGCAGCGATGCAGCATTACCCGGCAGCTTTTTAATTTATAAAAATGTTTGATTAACAAGACATACCGACACTATATGTTAAGCGAAAAAACAATTTAAAAATAGCATGAACACCGCATCGCTGCGTTCGAATTGAATCGTTGGTTGAATTGAGCTGCAAAGTATCCCCGCATCTAAAAAATTTATCAAATAAATTTCTCCTCCCAATCTAAATTATATATTTCTGTTGAATCAAACAATACCTAACAAACAACACCGGATATATGTAATAAATACTCAAATCATCACTCGAATGGAACAGAATGTGCAGTTACATTCCTGCGGTAGTTTCAGCGAAGGCGGGGGATTCTTCCAAAGAACGAGATGAAATATAAATTTACAATAAAACATCCATTTGAAATTACAAGTACTATTAGGATGCTTCGCGAAACTTATTCTTCACAAAATGCTTAATATTACTTGATTGGTTTGGAAGTGCTATTTTATTCATTTTTCAATGCTTCGCCTTCCTTATTGATTATTTTGACACTAATATTAATACTATTTGTTTACCTTATATAGGTTCTGCAAAGGCTTCTATTATAACGTTAGGCGCTTAATATACTGATTAATTTTATGCTGTGTGAAAAACCAATTAGTTGTTAAAAAAGTTTATAAGTATTTTTTTTAACCCATCCTTATCTTTTCCAC
>BDSV01000132.1 GCA_002898075.1 bacterium BMS3Abin03 | reverse complement strand
TAGCCGGTATGTTATTTGCACTTAGAGAATTAGGGTCGTCCCATGCTTTCATCATAGTCAGGTATAAATGAGTATCGTTCTTTGCTCCTCCACCTATCCTGCCAGCAAACAAGTTTCTGGAAAAGGATGAGCTGGGAATAGCATCCAAATTTTTCCACCCGGTAAATGCTAAATAAAACCAGCCGGGATTGTATTCAAAATCTAATCCTGTAACTTTTGCACCATCGATAGTATAGTTAGTGTATTTCGGATAATTCACACCAATGCCGAAAGTATTGAATGATGAAAAGAAACCTTGAAAACCTCTCAAAACCTGTTGAGGTTTTTCTCGTAAACTTTCTATTTCTGAAAGTGCCTTGTTAATTTCTTCTGTTAGCTCCTCAATCTCTTCAGGTGAAAGTTCTTCTTTTTTCTCTTCAAGCTTTCTTCGTTTTTCGGTTAACTCCCTTTCTAACTCCTTCCTTAATTCTTTTGCTGCTTCCTCGCCCATTCTTCTAAATTGGTTAGGATCGAGCAAAAGGGCTAAGCTATTTATGTTCTGCCTTCCTTTTTGCTGCTGGGTGCTGTAATAAAAACTTGTAGAGAGTGGTATGCCGTAAATAATAATTGTCGGATTAAACTTGAGGTTTAAATAATTTTTCGGTATTTGTGATCCTATGCCTTTAAGATTTGAATATTGATAGTCCGCACTATAGGAACCGAGAAATTGAAAAGGTTGAATTTCGCCGGGAAGTTTTATTACTGGCAAATTATATTTCCGCAGAAATATTTCAGACACAGGCAGACTACTGCTTATTGAAGCATAATGATTCTTATTTGAAAGTCCGTAGATGTTGCTTTCCAAAATTTTATCACCAGTTTCAAAATTTGTAGCTGGATAATCCGTATTATCTGAAAATTCTGTCTCTTCAGGCACAGGGCTTTGCAGTAATTCTTTCTCGAGTTCTTTTTTTATAGTCTCGTTTCGCTCGTAAATATTTTGAGTAATACTTTCATATTTAAATTCCCAGATTTCACTTTCTACCAGAAGAATATCATCGACATAAGTCCGTATCATCCAGGCATAACGCTGCCCGGTTGTCAGCGGTCTTGCACCAACCGGGTATTGAAAAAGATTTCCTCTTATACCTGTTTGCTCAAAGTAAGGCGGATTAGATATAATCGCATACTCCGGGGTTTGCCTTTCTAATATCTCCACGGTAAATAATTCATAAGTTACATTACTACCAGGCGGTACTGGGACTGGTGGAAGCCAATTGAACGCGGGAAAAATGTCAAGAACGGTTTCGCCATCCATTGGTGAAAGCAAATCAGACTGGGTTAAAGTGAGTACTTCAACTTCAGTACAGGTAGAACCTAATAATTCATTTGTGGAAGACGAAAATACATCAATACAAATAAGATACAGCCCGTTAGGAAGTGAACCGATACGTTCCAATGTTCTTTTTACTGCATCTGAGTTTTTTGATAAATTAACAGGATTTACATCGAAAGAAGAAATATTTTCTACTCCTTGCGATAAAAGGAAAACAGAACTTGTTCCCTCAACAAGCAGTTCATTGCTCTCAACGTCTTCAATAGTACCATATAAATAAACATCCTGCGCACCGGAGGAATTTATTAATGTTAGTTTCCACATATCTTCGATTAAAAATTTGTATGGCGGCGGCTGTTGAAAGACTACCTGCACCGGCTGAGCAAATATTTGATTTGAAAAGACTATTTGAATGATTGGAAGACAGAATACTAAGAAGTGTTTGCACAACTTAATTTTTTCACAAAATATAGATTGTATATTATTGATTTAAAGCTCTCTCTTGATTTTCGATCTTTTAACAATAATTTCAATACTAATACAGAAATAATAAAAACTTTCTTACAGCAAAGAGATTTTTATCTGCATCCCACGCCTTGGGGTAAGCATAATATTTTGGAAAGAATTAAGAGAACGTTAATCCATACGTTTCTCTCAGGATGTAAATACAACTCTGTTTGTATGAGTAAATAATTAATAAGAGTCAAATATCATATTTAAGATGCAAAATGATTTTATTAGAGTCAAGTAAAATAAAGTTGCTAAATAGCTAATGTTCATTGTTGCAAGTAATATTCAAAAACTACTAAATCTTTAAATATTTTTAGGATTCTTCAATGTTTTCAAGTTCACAACTATTCTTTCATTTCATCAAAACCTGTCCTCCAACTTGTTTTCCAACTTGTTCTCCGTATCTCGATATTATCGGGAGAAGGAGGAAGTGCCACCAAAGGCGGTCAAGCTTACCTGCGGTATGCAGGTTTATCGAAGAAGAATCATCTTCTTTGTTTGAATAAACGAACCGGTTCTCAATTGGTAGAAATAAATTCCACTACTCAGAGACAGAATACTATTCTGTCCTACAGAAAATTCAACTTCATATTCTCCTGCAGGTAGTTCTTCATGCACAAGTGTTGCAACTTCGTTTCCTAAAACATCATATACTTTAAGAGTTGCATACTGCATACTGCCTATTGCATACTTAATTTTAGTACTTGGATTAAAAGGGTTTGGATAGTTTTGATAAAGTGAAAACTCGATCGGCATTTCTTCTTCACTTTCAACAGGAGTTCCTCCGCCTACATCTAATTGATATAAAGAATCGGAATCGTTATTACCCACCCACAAGTATTGTCCATCCCAGGTTAATCCATTTGGATAGCTTCCACCCGGTGCATTTATTGTTTCAATAATTGTGAAATCGGGAACTTTGATTTTATGAATCACACTAAATTCATTATCCGAAGACCAGAGGAATTCACCATCAAAAGCTAATCCTGTTGGATAGCCGCCGAAAGCATCATAAGCTGCTAATATATTTCCATCCGTATCAATATAAAATGTCGAATCGCCTGGAGTGTTAACACTAGGTCCTTTTGTATCGTTGTGCCATAAATTGCTGCCATCCCATGCAAGCCCATATGGATAACTTGCCAATGGGTCAGCCGGGGTTGAGAATGTCTTTATCACAGTTCCGTCAGCGGTATCAATTTGCTGGATAATATGATTCTGGTTACCTGCAATCCACAAATAATTTCCATCGAATGTTAAACCATAAGGTTTAAAAATCGTAGTTGGAATAGTTTTTAATATTGTTCCATCAACAGGGGAAAGTTTAAATAGCAGGTAAGAAGTAGAAGCCCCTGTCCATAAATATTCTCCATCAAAAGCAAGATCGCGTGTATCTGGTGTTGGTGCTGGTATTGTATTAACAATATCGTATAATAAATTACCTTTGGTTGGCTGCTCTCCCATTTGTGAGTTTCCATTATTGAGAAAAACTAAAAAAGCAATAATTAAAAACAAGACTATAGTATATAATTTCATTTTAATCTCCTTTAATTTTAATATTAATCAGATTATTTAATTAAAATCATTTTCTTTGTTTGGATAAACGAACCTGCTCTCAATTGATAGAAATAAATTCCGCTCGGAAGATTTTCAGCATTAAATTCAACTTCATATTCACCCGCTGGTTTGTATTCGTTAACAAGAGTTGCAACTTCATTTCCCAAAACATCATAAACATTTAATTGTACGAACTTCATTAATGAAGTTCCTACATTTGGAATGGTGAATTTGATTTTTGTTGATGGGTTAAACGGGTTTGGGTAATTCTGAAATAATTTAAAAGAAGCAGGAGTGGGATTTTTTTCATCATTTACACCAACAACAAAATCATTTTGCAGGATATAAAAACCTGCATTCCTGTCACTGGCATAAATATATTCACCATTACCATGTATATCATCTATGTGCCCGTTAGGACCACTTTCAGTAGCAAAAGAACCTACAATCACCGGAGAAGAAGAATCGGAAACATCAACAATATTAATTATGTTTGCCATCGGTACATAAACATAGTTTTCAAAACCACTTAACCGGGCAACTCCTACAACATTGTTACCAATATCCAATAACCCAACCTCAACCGGGTTTGCCGGATCACTAACATCTATAACAGGCATTCCTCCCTGCCCATCTCCTACGTATGCATATTTATCGTAAGTATAAACACCTAATGTCAAACCAGGGGTATCGTAAAAACCTACTTCCGTGGGATTTGAAGGATTACTTACGTCAATTATTCGTAAGCCGGAATGCCCATCGGCAACAAAAATATTATTACCCAGTATATCAACTTCACCTGCAACACCGGGTGTAATATAAAAGCCGACTTCCACAGGAGATGAAGGATTGCTGATATCAATAACCCTCATCCCGTCGGATTCATTTGATACATAAGCATAGTTTCCCGATACAACTAACCTATCTACAATATCATTAAAACCAATGCTTCCTGTTTCTACAGGATTAATTGGATCACTTACGTCGAGTATTACCAATTTATTTTGGGAACCGGTAACATAAACGTAATTGCATGCTGCAAATACATCTGCAATACAGCATTGTAAATCGATGCCGCCTAAAAATGCAGGCGAAGCCGGGTTTGATATATCATAAGCATTAAGTGTATTTCCCTGGCTTAAGTATAAATTATTGCCAACAACATAAAACGGTCCGAAGAAAGTTTGTGCGGTGATACGACCGACAAGTGTTATGTTACTGTCCAACAACACAACATTTGATGTATTATACTCACCGATTTGTTGTGCCGGAGTTTGTATTAAAAGTACCGTGCAAAAAGTTATTGATAGTAAAAAGAAAAAATGTTTCATAGCTCCCTCCTTGTCGCGGCATAGTCCCGATTTAATCGACACAAAGCCGGACTATTTGTTAATAAATATTTCTGTTTATTTGTTTTCATTTTTTTATTGATTACTTCTTCTCAATATTTATCAGATTTTATTTTTCCGTAACACAGGAT
This sequence comes from bacterium BMS3Abin03, assembly GCA_002898075.1. Lineage (GTDB taxonomy): Bacteria > Bacteroidota > Ignavibacteria > Ignavibacteriales > Ignavibacteriaceae > BMS3ABIN03. The sequence goes on along the minus strand of BDSV01000132.1, from coordinate 3,539 downwards.
ATTTCGCAGGATAATATCCTGCGCTACAATTTTATACCAATAATTATTTCATCAAAATCCCCGCAAAGGCGGGATTTATGATAAAATGTTGCTATCATTTTATCATCAACATTTTCTTTGTTTGGATAAATTCTCCTGCTCTCAATTGGTAGAAATAAATTCCGCTTGTTAATCCATCACCGCTGAAATCAACTTCATATTTGCCTGCTGATTTATATTCATCAACTAAAGTAGTTACCTCATTTCCAAGCATGTCATAAATCTTCAATGTTTGCCAACTGCCAACTGGAGACTGCCAACTGATCTTCGTGCTTGGATTAAACGGGTTCGGGTAATTCTGAAATAAAGCAAATTCATCCGGTATGTTTGAGTTGTCTTCTTCAACATTTACATACAACCCGAGGAATGTTCCCCAGGTACGTAAAGCATTATAACTTGTATTATTGTAATCCGTTGCAAAACCTTGATAAATAACTAACACCTGGTCTTCAGGTCCGTGAGCCAGTGAAGGATAAGTTTGCATTCCGAATTGATCTGATATTGTGTACGTATCTGTGATTTCACCGGAAAGACTAACGTTAGCGCCTTTCAGGTTCAGTTCATCACCTTTATCGAACCAGGCAACTATATATTGATTTCTATCGAAGATAACATCGGGCACCTGCTGATAATCTGCATCAGTAACAATTGGAATTCCGTTCGGGTCTATAATCAATCCATCATAAGACATTCTTGCACCGTAAATATCATCTTCCGCCTGATTATTACGGTTATCCATCCAAACGACAAAAAAATTACTGCCGTCAAATGTAACAACCGGTCCATCCTGGTTATTAGCTGCTACAGATATAGCAAACCCACCCGGGTCTAAAAGAGTTCCATCAGTGCTAATTCTTCCTCCATAAATATCAAATGTATTACTGCCGCCACTCGCCCATACGACAAGGTATGAATCGCTGCCATAAGCTACACCAATCCCTCCTGCGCCGCTAAAGTTTCCTGAATATATTTGAAATCCATCAGGAACGAGAACAGACCCTGATTGATCAACTCTGGCCCCCCAAATTTCCGAGGGGTTTGAGCGGTAATCCACCCATACAACAAATGACTGTGAACCATTAGATGCAATGGAAGGTAATAATTGAGTCTCAGAAAAAGTACAGATCTGAATTCCTGCTGGATCAAGAATATCACCTTGTGTTGAAACCCGGGTTCCATAAATATCCGAACCTGCTCTTTCATCCGACCAGACAACAAGATAATTTAAACCATCAAAACTAACCTCAGGATATCTTTGATTACCTGGGGTATTTGATAATTGAAAAATTCCCGGAGAGAGTAATGTTCCTGCCTGGTTAATTAAACCTGCATAGATTTTAAGAGTATCAGAATCTCGATTGTCTTCCCAAACAACCAAATAATTAGTTCCATCAAAAGCACAGCCGGGATAAGTTTGCTTATTTGCTGAGATAGAAAGTAATATTCCATCAGTATCCTGAAGAGTTCCACCCGAAGTTACCCGTGCACCGTAAATATCATCAACAAAGCCCCCATTACGATTATCCTTCCAGGTAATAAAAAAGTTACCATTGCCAGAGGTTACCGCCGGAAACTGCTCATCGTAAAGGTTTTGCACTGAGATATCAATTCCATTTGGATCGAGTAAAGTTGCAGAAGTTGAAATCCTTGCTGCCCTTACATCATCTTCGAATGTATCCCACGTTACTAAGTAATTAGTCCCATCAAACTCTAAACTGCAGTAGAAAGCATTGCAAGATGGTGGCGCAAGAATAAGTCCACCAGGATCTAAAACACTTCCTGAAGAATTAATACGCGTTCCTTTTAAATCAGGATACTGAGACCATACCACCAGCCAGTTAGTTCCATCATATTCTACATCACCAAAGAAATTGTCATCAGGTCCATCCTGGATAATAAAACCATTTGGATCCAGGACAGTGCCGTCAAATCCGACTCTGCCACCATAGTAATCACCTTCGGAATCGATACGGTAATCGGCCCAAACAACAAGAAAACTACTCGCTCCTGCACTTACTCTTGGATATTCCTGATCGTTTGCAGCATTGCAAACAGCAATTCCATTTGGGTCTAAAAGATTACCTGATTGATCAATTCTTGCACCGTAAATATCAGCGCTGCCATTCCGGTAATCTATCCATACAACAAGATAGTTAGTTCCATCAAACGCAACTTCCGCTCCCCATTCCTCTCCCCCTGCTGATGATATTAATATTTCATCTCCGATTAATTCGCCATCTGCTGTAAATCGGGCGCCGTAAATATCATCCTCGCCGTTCCTGTCATCCCGCCATACGATGAAGAAATTTGTTCCATCGAATACAACAACTGGCTCATTTTTATTGCCGGGTGATTCAATTAATAATTTTCCTGCAGGATTAAGTACGTTTCCGTTCTGATCTATAAACGAACCCATTAAAACAGAAGAACCGGCATTACGATTATCTCCCCAAACTGATAAGTAGTTCGTTCCATTAAAAGCAGCAGAGGGAATGCCTTGGTAACCCGGTTCGGGAATAAATACAGGCGATTGATCCACCATAAAATAATCGGTTTGTGCCGGAACGACTTGTGCGAGAGAAATAAGTAACGTAACCGTAAAGAATAATTGTAAAATTTTCATTTTAACCTCCTCGTCGCGGCGTAGTCCCGGTTTAACCGGGACGAAGCCGGACTGTTAACTAATAAATATTTCTGTTTATTTGTTTTCATTATTTATTGATTACTTCTTCTCAGCATTTATCAGATTTTATATTTCCGTAACGCAGGATTTTTCGCAGGATAATATTCTGCGCTACGATTTTATACTAAAAATCATTTCAACAAAATCATTTTCTTTGTTTGAATAAAATTACCAGCACGTAGTTGGTAGAAATAAATTCCGCTTGTTAACCCATCACCGCTGAAATTAACTTCATATTCTCCGACAGGTTTTTCCTCGTTTACTAACGTTGTAACTTTGTTTCCGAGAATATCAAACACAACAAGTTTCACAAGCTGCAACCCACCCCTTCCGTCCCCTCCAAGGAGGGGAGAATCCGAAATTGTGAATCTTATTTTTGTTGATGGGTTAAACGGATTCGGGTAGTTTTGTTCAAGAGTAAACATAGAAGGGATATTCCCATTTGATAATTCCTCTACTGCTACCGGAAAGTTATCACTTCTCTCAGGAGAAGAAATGTAACTCCATCCTCCACCGGTTAGAATACTATAACTTGAACTGCTGTTGTTTGTTAATCTTAATGCTAAATACTCTCCTGCATTAACAGTAAAGGCAGCATTACTACTTTCATAGGTGAAAACTAATGTACTACCATTTCCGTTCAATGTTGCTTCGGGACCGCCAGCGGTAAAATTGCTTCCATCCCAGGCACCAAATTCAAGCAGGAAGCTGTGTCCACTAGCCGGAGCCGTTTTAAAAACTAATTGACCTGTCCAGGTTTGACCAGAACCACCATTAAAATTAATGTCTGTCTGCAATGTTTGATTTGCTTTCCAGA
>BDSV01000131.1 GCA_002898075.1 bacterium BMS3Abin03 | reverse complement strand
AGAATTAATGCAGAAAGACAAATTAAGAGAACTTGCAGTAATCTTGACTGAAAGAGTAAAAGCAAACGCATCAATTGACTGGACAATAAAAGAGAGTGTAAGAGCAAAATTGAAAGTAATAATAAAACGGACTTTGAGACAATTCGGCTATCCACCGGATATGCAAAAACTGGCAACAGAAACCGTATTGAAACAAGCTGAATTAATAGCAAACGAATTGACAATGGATAATTAAAAAGTATATTTGTTATTGTTTGGGTAAGCATTAAAAGGATGCACTTTTTAATAATGAAAAAAACAAAAATATTTTGCGGGGGAAAAGCTTCAAGACGCCACCTCGAAACATTGGCTAACAAAAGCTATAATCAATAGCTGAAAAACGCTACTGCTCATAGCAAGTTCGTTGGTAGCAATTAGGATTAAATAAAATGAACCAAGATAAAATAACACTGCAACAACTGGAAAGTTTTCTCTTCAAAGCCGCAGATGTTCTACGCGGCAAAATGGATGCGTCCGAATACAAGGAATTTATATTTGGACTGCTGTTCGTTAAACGGATGTCTGATGAATTTGATAAAAAAAGAGAAAAACTGAAATAAGATTACAAGCATCTTGATTCTAAAACACTCGCTGAAATTTTAGAAGATAAAACTTCCTATGGCGAAACGTTTTTCGTTCCCAAAAGGGCGCGTTGGAATGAAGGGTGGACAGATGAAAATGGCAATGAAGTCCCTCCGCTAAAGCATCTTAAACAGAATATCGGAGAAATGCTGAACAAAGCGCTCGCTGCTATTGAAAATGAAAATGATTCACTCGCCGGCGTTCTTAAGGATAATATCGATTTTAACGCGGGCAAGGAAAAAGAAGGCAGGACCCGCGTATCCGACCAACAACGGAAAGATTTACTCGATCATTTCAACAATCCGCGTTTTGTGCTGGTAAATGAAAATTTTGAATTTCCCGATTTACTTGGCGCAGCGTATGAATATCTTATTAAATTTTTTGCGGACAGCGCCGGGAAAAAAGGCGGTGAATTCTACACGCCGAACGAAGTTGTGAGGCTGCTGGTGCAGCTTGTAAAACCGCAGGCGGGAATGGAAATATACGATCCGACGTGTCGGGAAGCGGCGGCTTTTTAATACAAGCTCATCAATACATCGAAGAGCAGGGACAAAATCCCGATGATGTTTCGCTCTACGGGCAGGATTCAAATGGTACGGTTTGGGCGATCAGTATGATGAATATGCTTCTGCACAATATCTTAAACTTCGATATCGAAAACGGCGACACGCTGGAAGCGAAGCTGAGCGAAAAAGAGAGCGAACTGGCTGAAGCCGTGGAAGCGGTGGAATACGAACCGGAAGAAGATGAAAAGGTAACGGCAAAGGTGGTTAAAGAACAGTTAGTGATGATTGTTAAAGATTTGCAGGCGTCTTACGGTGTGCAAGCGCCGTAAAAGAACGGGAAACGTACAAAACGCAGTTGGACGCTATTAAGCAATTGGAAACCGCCATAAAAAAGATAAGAAAAGATATAAAAGAAAAACAGTTTGAACTGGAAATAAAACTGAGTTTAAAACGACTCGGCGCCGACGAAGAAAAAGAGACAATAACGCAAATGATTAAGCAGGCGGATGCGCAGATTGAAAAATCAGACCCGGATAATAAAGAAGAAAAAAAGAAAATTACCGCGTTGAAGAAAGATAAAAAAATATTGCGGGAGCGATTGGCTAAGATTGACAATTTGATGGAAGCGATAGGAGAACGTATAACCGCCGAAGAATGCAAAACGCTGATTCTGAAAAAACTGTATGATTTGGTTGCCAATGAACTGGAACGATATTTAAATGCCGAAAAACGACATTTGATAAGCGTTTTTGAAAATTGGTGGGATAAATATGCGGTTTCCGCCGAACAATTGGAAAAGAGCCGCACTGAAACGCTTGAGCAGTTGAATGGATTTTTGAATGATTTGGGATATAATAGGTAAAGATGGAAACGGGATGGAATCAAATAGAATTAAATCAAATAATTGATTTAATGAGAAATGGATTCAGTGGAAAACAGGTTGATTTTGTAACACAATTTCCCGTTACAAGAATAGAAACAATTGCTGATGGCAAAATTAATTTTGCGAAAGTTGGATTTGTTGAAAAAATTCCGCGTTCCTATAAACTGGCTGAAGGTGATATATTGATTAGTAATATTAATTCGATTAAGCACATGGGGAAAGTTGCACAATTTTCCAACAAGTTAGATTCATTTCATGGAATGAATCTTTTGATACTAAGGATAAAAGATAATGTTGAAAAAACATTTATTTTTTATCTTTTACAATTCAACAAGTCGTGGTTTGAGAGAATGGCTTCTCAAGCAGTTAACCAAGCATCTATCAACCAAACAATAATAAGATCTAAAATTTTATTTATCCCCAAATCCAAACGCGAACAAACCAAAATAGCCGAAATACTTTCCGCTGTGGATAAAGCCATTGAGCAGACCGAAGCCATTATTGCCAAACAGCAGCGCATTAAAACCGGACTGATGCAGGACTTGCTTACCAAAGGCATAGACGAAAACGGCAACATCCGCTCGGAAGAAACCCACGAGTTTAAAGACTCGCCGCCGGGAAGAATTCCGGCGGAGTGGGAGTGGGCTACGATTGATGATATCTCTATTTATGTTGGTAGTGGAATAACACCAAAGGGTGGAGAGAATGTCTATTCAAAGGAAGGTGTTCTTTTTATCAGAAGTCAGAACGTTTCATTTGAGGGTTTATTATTAAATAATGTTGCACATATTCCCGTTTCAATTAATAAAAAAATGAAAAGAAGTGAGGTTTTTGCACATGATGTGTTATTAAATATAACTGGAGCATCAATAGGAAGATGTTGTCCGGTTCCAAGAAATTTGGGCAGAGCTAATGTAAACCAGCATGTTTGTGCTATTCGTATGAGAGAAACTAATCAGGATGATGCAAATTTTTTGTCAACTATATTAGAGTCATCCATTGGTCAAAATCAAATTGAAAAATTTAATGCCTGAGGTAATAGAGAGGGTTTAAATTATCAACAAATTCGTTCGTTTAATATCCCATTACCAAAACGAAATGAAAGAAAAAGAATATCAGAATCCATAATGAAAATAAAAACTTCATTACAACATGAATTGACTTACTCTAATAAACTAAATTCTTTGAAAACCGCCCTAATGCAAGACCTACTCACCGGTAAAGTGCGCGTTAACAAACTGATGGAAAAGGAGGATATTGAAGAATTCTCTAAATCTTGACACGAATTATTTATGCTGTTAGTACTTTGTTTTGTCTCGTAATAACATTATATTTGCACAATAACACCGTCAATGTTATTGTGCGTTAAATATGTTATTACCGGAGGAGAAATGAAAAAACTGAATAGATATATAATGGAATTACTTGGCACAGAGCTGCGGCTGGAACCGTTAAATACAGTCCATAAAAAAGAATTACCGTTTTACATACGGAAAATGTTCAATATAAAAAGAGGTTTTCTGTTTGATAAAGAGATATTGCTATTGGAACAAAAAGCAGAAGAGAATTTAACCGCCGAGCAATACCGCAAACACATTACACTTCTTGAAAACACTTTTAATCTACCGGCTGTTCTTGTTTTGGAACAACTGGAAGCATATAACAGAAAGCGGCTTATCGAAAAACAAATCGCTTTTATTATTCCCGGTAAGCAAATGTATATTCCCCAATTGTTGATCGATTTAAGAGAGTTTCGCAATACGGCGCAAAAGAAAAAAGAAAAACTTCAGCCGGCGGCGCAATGCATTCTCTTATACCATCTTTTAAAAGAAGATATTGAAGATATGAACTTTAAGTTGATTGCCGAAAAAACAAATTACACTCAAATGACTATCACCCGGGGTGCGAAAGAGTTGGCGGATAAACAATTATGCCGTATTGACGGAACTAAAGAAAAAAGAATTGTTTTTAATGACGAAAGGAGAACTCTTTGGAATAAGGCACTGCCTTATTTACAAAATCCGGTAAAAAGAAAGATATTTATTGATGATTTTATTGATGAAAATTTAATTTATAAATCAGGTTTAACGGCACTTTCTTATTTTACCGATTTGGCGGGTGAACAGCGTGAGTGTTTTGCTATTTCAAAAACGGATTACATGTATTTAAGAAAGCAGAACCGGATAAATATTACAAATAAACTCGAAGGACGAATTTGTTTGGAAATTTGGAAATATGCGCCGGGCATACTTTCGGAAAACCGAATCGTAGATCCGCTTTCTTTATATCTAACTTTTAAGGATATTAAAGACGAGCGTATAGAAATGGAAACTGAAAAAATGGTAAATAAAATATGGTAAAAGGCATTGATATATTTCGCGGGTTTTTCAAAGATTTTACCGATAATTATATTCTGATAGGAGGCGCCGCTTGCGACGAACAAATGACCGACGCAGGGTTAAGTTTTAGAGCTACCAAAGATTTGGATATCATACTTGTTGTTGAAGCGCTTAATTCCGATTTTGCAGAAAAGTTTTGGGAGTTTCTTAAAGAAGGTAACTATGAGACAAGGCAAAAGAGCGAAGGGGAAAGAAAATATTATCGTTTTCTGAAACCGGGAAATGACGAATATCCTTTCCAGTTAGAACTGTTTTCCAGGAATCCGGATTTATTGGAACTATCGGAAGACGCGCATTTAACGCCCATTCCAACCGATGAAGATTTATCGAGTTTATCGGCAATTTTGATGAACGATGATTATTATGATTTTACTATTGAAAATAGTAAGGTTGAGAATGATCTTCATTTGGCTTCAATTGAAACCTTGATTTGTTTAAAAGCTAAAGCATTTCTTGGTTTAAGGGAAAGAAAAGAATCGGGAGAAAAAATAGACGACAGAAATATTAGGAAACACAAAAATGATGTTATCCGCTTAGCGTTGATGTTAACGGAAGAACATTCGTTGGAATTGCCGAAATCAATTACCGACGATATGAAAGAATTTATGAACATTATTGAGACGGAATCGCCCGATTATAAGTCGCTTGGGAAAAATGTGGGAATATCCCAAATAGATGGCGATAGTATTATTAAACAAATAAAATATACATTTTCATTATAAGCTTAATATGCCGTATAAAAACAAAACACCGCATCATATCAAAATTGATGAAAAGAACCACGTTGAAGAACCGTTTCTGAAACAGTTGGAAGAACAAGGCTAGACGGTCAAACGGTTAGAAATGAAGCAGAGTCTTTCCGATACGGGAAGGGAAAATTTCACCGAAGTGGTTCTTTTGCCTGAACTGCGCGCTTCGCTAAAAAAAATAAACGACTGGCTTGAGGAGGATCAGGTAGAAGACGTTATACGCAAAATAACTGCTTTCCCAAGTGCTAGTTTAATTGAAAACAACCGACATATTCTCAAATTGCTTTTGGAAAACGTTAGTGTTTCTGAAAACCGAAAAACCGGCGAGCGAAGTCCAACGGTTCGTTTTATTGATTTTGACACTCGTGATAATAATTCTTTTTTAGCCATTAGCCAGTTTAAAATCCGAATTGCAGGAACCGAACATCATATTTTTCCGGACATTGTTTTATTTGTAAATGGTTTACCCCTGGTAGCTGTGGAATGCAAATCGCCCAAAACCAGAGAGCCGATACCGGAGGCTATTGATCAGCTTTTACGTTATAGCGAACAGCGGGGCGCCAAAAAGGAAGGTAGCCCGCCGCTTTTTTATTACAATCAATTTGTAATTGCCACGTGCCGCAATGAGTGTAAGTTCGGCACAATTTCTTCGCATATTAAAACGGAAGTTCCAAAATTAATAATCGCTCTTAGACCGGCTAATACCTTGTAAATTAACGAGTTAATCGGCACTGCGGCAATTTCTTCCTAAGTGGCTGCCTTTATTCCTTTTGATTGTAAAACATCCGGGAGATCAACACCGGCTTTTTTCAATAACTCTTTAATCGACTTTCTTGGCTCAGGTATTTTATTA
>BDSV01000130.1 GCA_002898075.1 bacterium BMS3Abin03 | reverse complement strand
GGTGAGCTGTCAACTTACGAAAACCAGTTTTATATTGCACTTGCAAACAGGTTTTCCGAAAAATTATCGATAGGAATAACGGCTAAGTTTTATTACTACAAACTTTATAAGGATATTAATACAAGCAGTCTGGGTTTTGACATTGGCGCAATCTACCGTGTGAATAATGAGTTTACAGTCTCACTTGCTGTAGTTGATATTAACAGCAAATATAAATGGGATACTTCACCTGTGTATGATCAAAATGGAGTGATAAGCGAAGATAAATTTCCGAATCTCAGAAAAGTTGGAGTTAGTTATTTTAATAAAAATATCGGCTTGCTTGCCGCTTTGGAATTCGAGAACAGCAGTGCTGAAACCAATATACTTCGTGCCGGTGTTGAATATAATATTTATGAAGGACTTTTTTTAAGAGGCGGTATCGATCAGTTCAATTTAAGTAACACGGATTGGCTTGTTAAACCGACAGTTGGTTTCTCATTTTATAAATCATTTGGTAATTTTATCCTCGGTGTCGATTACGCTTTTATGATTGAACAGTATTCAAGCGCCGATAGACATATTATCGGTTTAACATTTAACTTTTGAACATGAAAAAGATTTTTATTTTATTATTAGTTTCGTCATCAGTTTTACTTGCTCAATCTGCAGGCAATACGGGATTATCATTCCTAAAATTCGGTTTCGGTGCGCGCAACATTGCAATGGGTGATGCCGGTGCCTCTGCATCGAATGACCTTACTGCACTTTACTACAATCCAGCAAGGTTAACGTCCGTTAAAATGAATGAAGTACTGTTTATGCACAACGAGTGGATCCAGGATGTTAGCAGTGAAGTCTTCGGGATAAAGTGGAATATGTTCGGGTTGCCATGGGCAGCGGGATTTAATTACACAAGCATAAGCGATATTGAAATAAGAACCCGTCCGGGTGAACCCGATTCAAAGTTTAATGCGAGCTACTTTTTCGGAAGTCTGTCAACCGGCTTTCACATTGTAAATGATCTTTCCTTCGGCACAACAATTAAATACTTATATGAAGGTTTATTAAGCGATGAATCTACAGGTTGGGGATTTGATTTCGGATTAGATTATGAAACTTCAATTAAAGGGTTAACAGTTTCTACTGTTATAAAAAATCTCGGTTCGATGAGTGCACTTCGAAATACTGGAACAAAACTCCCTGCCGATTTCAGATTGGGTTCCGCTTATAAATTTGGTGTTGAATCGGCAAATCTTGATTTTATTGCCGTTGCAGAATTTCAGAAGTATCTCGATACTGATGATACTCACTTCAACTTTGGCGGCGATGTTATTTACAACAATACATTTGCATTACGCGCCGGATATCAAACCGGTTACGAATCGAGAGGATTCACAGGCGGTATCGGTTTGATGTGGGGCAGCTTAAAGTTTGATTATGCTTACATGCCTTTCTCATTAGGATTGGGAAATGCCAATCTCTTTTCTTTGCAGTTTAAATTTTAATATGGAAAGTGCTACCTAAAAAGTTCAAATTATGTTGTCATTCCCTTGAAAAAGGGAATCTCAAACTTCATTTACACATTAGATTCCCACTTCCGTGGGAATGACATTTTAGTAAAAGTTACTTTTTAGACAGCCCCCGAATAAAATTATTCTTAATTACTATTCCTTGTTAGGAATTCTCTAAGAGTAATTAATTCTGATTTATTAATCATAGGTATCGGGGATTTAACATCATCCTCTTGAATTAATGGCTGCGACCCTGATTCAATATTTATTGATTCGGCACTTAACGGTTGAGAAGGTGTAATTACGGTTGCATCATCCATTTTAACTTCTCTTTGATAAAATGTTCGGCAGCCGACTCTTACCAGATCCATCGTAATTTGCATCCCAAAAGTATTTTCAATATTTAAGATCTCATCGGATTGATAAAGTAATTGATTACCCACCTTTAAAATAACGGTTTTATCCGGTTCAATCGTATATGAGAGTTCATTTACCTGGTTGATTCCGGTATGAATCAAGGAAGATTCACCGAAAGAATCGCTTGCTAGTAAAACCCATGCGGAACTGCCCGATCCTGAAACGAAACATAACAGTGCCCAATTCTCGCCGGATGTATTCGGTTCAATAGCAAACATCCAATAACGGATAGTGATTGAACCCGAATCGTTAACTTTGGAATACAATGCATAAAATTCATTTGCTTCCATAGTATTTATATTTGTAATAGTAATCTGAAGTGTATATTGCGGAGCAACGTATGAGGAAAGTGCATGATATAGAGTGCCGTAAAAGCCGTTTGTATTTCCTTTAATATGAACTTCACTGTTGGATATCCAGGCATCGCTATAACTGGTAATCCATTTAGCAAGATCGGATGAAAATTCATCAAAGAATAATCCCATTACCTGAATATTCACACCGGATGTTGTTGTTGCAGTACCATCCTTTACCTTAACGTCTAAATAACAGCTCCCTTGCTGGTAAGGTGCAAGCCAGGATGCAGTGCTTGAAGTTGTAGCTCCTGTAAAATTACCGTTGTCACAAGTCCACTCATAGGTAAGGTTATCATTGTCTTGATCGGTTGCGTTAACAACGATGTTAGATGTTTCACCGTATGCTAATCGATCCGGTTGTGCTGTTACACTATTAATTATTGGCGCATTATTAATTGGGGCAGCGGGACTATCATCTTTATTGCAAGCATTGAATAGAAAAATTAAAATGAATGCACTCCCCATAAAACAAATCCATTTAGTTAAATTTTTGTTCATAATACCTAGCCTCCTTGTTTTAAGATATTTTATTAACTGAACAAATGGTAACTATAGCGATTTGAAATCAAGAATTGCTCTACTTATACAGAGATTAACCGGGATGGAAACATTTATAACTACATTAATTGTCCTCTACTTATTCTCCTCTGAATAGAGTATAGTTACAATTCGAAAGTAAGTTTAAAGATTAGCAATCTAATAGTCAAGAAAAATAAGCTTAGCGATTACATACTATTGCTGATTGTTAATAGGGCTTCTTATTTTCATTTCACATATTTTATCGCAACAAAATCATATTTTTTGTTTGAACAAAACTACCAGCTTGCAATCTGTATAAGTACACACCGCTTGGTAAATTAGCAGCATTGAATTCAACTCCATAACTTCCGGCAGGTTTTACTTCGTTAACAAGAGTTGCAATTTCATTGCCCAGAACATCATATACTTTTAGTGTAACATAACTTGATTTTGGAATTTGATAGCTTATTTTTGTTGTTGGATTGAATGGATTGGGATAGTTTTGGCTTAACTCAAATGATAGAATAGGTGACGAATTAACTTCTATAATATTTGAATACTCAAAACTACCATTGAAGTCAATCTGCTTTAATCTATATCGAAGAAATCCTGAAATGTTTTTATCCAGGTAAGAATAAACTTTCGGTTTTGTTGTAGTGCCAAATCCCCGAATAAAAGCAACTTTTTCAAAAGCTTTATCATTAACACTTCTCTGGAGTTCAAATCCGCTGTTGTTCAACTCAGTAGCTGTTCTCCACTTTAACTCTACATTTCCATTATTTGCAACTGCCGTAAAACTTAATAGTTCAACGGGTATTTGCTCATCTGTGAAAATCCATACGCCTCCGTTTGTTGATCCGGTAACACAAACCATAATTTTATTATCGTAAGTTAAAATTTTATTTGAGCCGAACGTAAGATTATGGTTTACGAAAGTTACACCTCCATCAGTAGATTTAAATACGCCGCCATTACCGGAAATATAAATATCCTCTATCAAATCGAGAGTTGCTCCGCGCATAGCTGCAGGTTGATTACCCATTGTAGTCCAGGTTAATCCACCATCGGTTGATCTGTCAAATGGATAAGGAGAAGAAGTGGTAGCAGTATAAAGGACATTAGATGATGTCTGCAGAATTTCCCAAACCTTTACGGAATTTGTAGACGCTCCAAATGTAACCCCATCATCTGTAGATATAAAGAATCCACCTCCAGAACTTGAAGAAAAACCGGCATAAATTCTGTCAGCATCGAATCTGTCTACCGCAATTGTTACTATGGTGTAAGTCTGCAGTGCTGTATTTGTAAATGTAGCTCCAAAATCTGTGCTGCGCCACACACCTCCGTTAGTTGCACCGACGAAAATATGCCCGTTCTTCCCGCATGCTACGGCAGTAACATTATGCCCACCAAATGTTTCCGATGGCACAAGTATAAAGTTTTGACCACCGTCGGTTGATATTATTAAACCATTGGATACATTTGCAACATAAACGTTATTTAAAGAATCACAAGCAATGTTCACGTAGTTGGAAGCACCCGTGGAAAACATATTTGTCCACGTTTCTCCGCCATCGGTTGATTTAAAGATTCCCCTGTTCGAACCTAAGGTTCCGGCATATACATTACCGGCATAATCTTTCCCGATTGACCACATTGAGAAGCCAGCTACTTTCCTGATCCAGGTTTGTGAAAAAGTTATCTGAGATATAAATAAAATGGTAGTTAAAACAGAAAAGCAGTTTTTCCAGGATAAGAAGTAAAAAAACTTTTTCATAGTTTCCTCCTTAAAAAATTATTTAGAGATTAATTTTGATCAAAGGGAACCACGTAGCAGAGCAATTTATCCCTTTAACGTGTAATGTTATTCCCTATATCTTAGGGGAGGCACAATATTTCGGAAAGAATTTAATATTAACTGTATTCTACACGTTTCTCCTAAGGAACAGATGAATAATCTAAAATTATTTTACAAATATTATTTGATAGAAGCAATTATTCTTGTTGATTGACCACTGTTTACATTTGGCAAGAAACCTAACAAAGACTTGAAAACAACCAGTGTAACATCCTTTAAATATATAAACTAATTCACTACTGTCCGGTTAAGGAAATATTCTGCTGAAAAGAATTAATTAAATGAAAAATTCTAACATTGTTAGCAAATATAATTTCAAATCGATTTCTGTAATTTTCACAGTAACTATCGCTATTTATATGACTTAGAAGAATTAACTATTTTTAAACGGAAAAGTTGTGATATTAAACCATACCCCAACTTGATTTAACCACGATGAATAAGTGTGTGTGAAATGTAAAACTATTTTTCGTTTATGACTCAGCCATTCTTTAACATCTTTTTGTTTGTGAACCGAAAGGTTATCAGCTATGATATGAAGCTTCTTATTTCTAAACTTTCTGCCAAGCTTTTTTTGAGAGTAAATTGGAAGATTTATGAATACAAAAATCCATATTACAAATCTAATAGCATGCTACTCAACCCTGTTTTGTTAATTTAACTTAAGGACTTATGTTCTTGAAATCAGCGATAAATAATGGATAACCTTTTTGCGGTCTTGCTCAACATAAAACTCCCGAATTACTTATCTACTATTACGACATTTGTCGTTACCTCAACAAAATCATCTTCCTTGTTTGAACAAAACTACCAGCTTGCAATCTGTATAAGTACACACCGCTCGGTAAATTAGCGGCATCGAATCTCACTTCATAACTTCCGACAGGTTTTACTTCGTTAACAAGAGTTGCAACTTCGCCGCCAAGAACATCATACAATTTCAATTGTGCTTTCTCATTATGATTGTGTAATCTAAATCTGTTTTCGTTGCAGCTTAAGTTTTAACAAATAGTTGAAGATACTTTCACGTCCTACAGTATTTTATCTCATCCAGAATTTTTATCTTTGGAATCAAATTCATTATTAAATTTGTTACCAGGTAAGAATGATCAATTTCAACTATACAGAACACTATAAAAAAGATGCATCGGAATTCGATTATTTCGAGAAGAGAAAAGGCGCAACTGCACACGATGAACGCAGAGTACGTGAGTTTATTATTTCAAAAGTTGGGAAAAATGTAAATTCAATTTTAGATGTTGGCTGCGGAAGGGCATGGGTTGCCGATTATTTTTTACAAAAAGGTGTAAAAGTTCATTCACTCGATATTTCAATTACAAATCCGGCTAAAGCTGTAAAGCTTTATCCTTCGGAACATCACAGCGGAATTGTAGCCGATTCATTCCGTCTTCCTTTTGCAGATAATTCATTCGATTGTGTTATTGCATCCGAGATAATTGAACATGTTATTAACCCGGCTGAGTTTATTAAAGAGTTGTTCAGAGTTGTAAAAAAAGGGGGAGAGTTGATCATCACAACACCTTATAAAGAAAAAATACAATATTATCTTTGTATTCACTGCAATAAGAAGACACCTGCTAATGCTCATCTTCATTCCTTCGATGAAAAGATATTAGAAGGTTTGTATAAAGGTGATGATCTGGAAAAATTCAGTTATGAAACATTCGGTAATAAGCTGCTTATCTTTCTGCGAACATATACCATCCTTCAATTCTTTTCTTTCCGGTTCTGGAAACTGAAAGACAGGTTTGCAAATTTTTTATTCAACAAACCGGTTCATATCATCTGTGTTTACCGGAAAAAGAGCGAAGACATTTTTTAATTCCCAAATTCCGTAGGAATGACCTGTTTGTAACCCGGTACGGCAGTGCCGGGAAAGAAAGAACAAGAATAAAAATTAGTCCCATCGGGACGACCCATTGATGATAACAAAACAAGATTTTAGCTTTTTAATACTATAAATTATTACGTGTTCATTTTAGGTCGTTCCTACGGAACTTTGATTTATCTGTTTTGTCAATATTTTCACGGTAGTTCCCTACCGTGCTATAAACAGGTCGTCTCTAACGAGACTGAATAGTGAAAATGAAAACTTTTTCGATTGGAACTTTGATGAAGCACAAACCTGCCTACCCGCAGTGGTCTTTGTACTTTGTACCACCTTTCTATTTTATATATATTCTTACCTTATGATACTTATTGAAATCGGTCAATAGTTACAAAAAGTATTTACAGATACGATAAAAGATTTTGAATTTCGTTCTCCCAGTTTAATTTTTCCGAAGCGGTTTTGCAGTTCAGTTTAAATTTGTTGTAGAGATTTTTATCTGTTGCTAATTTCTTAAGAGCATCTTTCACTTCTTCTTTATCGTTTGGATTAACAGCTATTCCAACTTCGTATTCATCGATAACCTGTTTCATCTGCGGAAGGTTGCTTACCAGGACGGGGATCTCCGCCATTATATATTCAAATAATTTATTGGGCAGCGCATAGTAATAGCTTTTGCTTATGTTCTCGATCAGGGCAACCCCAATATCTGCTGAAGGTGTTAGCTTTGCCAGGTCATTCTGTTCAAATTTTCCGGCGAAGAAAACACGATCCACCAAATCATAATCCAGTGTCATCTTCTTGTAATAATTTTCGAATTCACCGCCGCCGACAATTACAGCAGTGAAACCAGGTAGTTCTTTAAGAGCATCTAAAATTATTTTAATCCCTCTTCCCTTTAAAATTCCTCCCTGGTACAGAAGTATTTTTTCCCCTGCATCTATTCCCAACTGAGTTCGCAAATCGACCTTTTTTTGCGGCTTATAGTAACGCGGAAGATTTCTTAGAACAATTGTGTTTGAAATATTATACATTTCGTGTAATACCTCAGAATCCATTTTACCTGTAGTGATGATGTAGTCTGCGTGCCTGATAAAAATCTTTTCGATAAATCTCCAAAATCCCTGGACGAATTTTCTATCTTTCAACCCGGCAAGGTAGCCGAATAATTCGCGTGAATCATAATATATTTTTGCATGTTTTAATTTTCCGATAGCAACTGCAAAGGGAAGCGTATAAATATCCTCCGCAAAAATTATCGAGGCGTGGGATTTGAGCAGATGAATTTTAAGATGATAAATAAAACTAAAATAAAACAGAAGAGAAAACCGTCTCTTCTTTAGTTTATGGATTGTAATGTTTCCCTCTACTGGTGTGAAATCTTTTGTAAGCCAGTCGAAACCGACAAACTCAACCTCAAATCCGTTTGCAGCGAGCGTGTCAAATAAATTTCTGCAGCGGCTGTCGTAATTTATATTTCCGAGGAAAGCTATCAGGACTTTCTTATTCTTACTCATCGGGAAAGATCATAGATTAATTTTGAATGTATTTCTCATCACCGTTTTTGCATCGAACTTTTCTTTAAAATCAATCAGACTAATACTCGGTGTCATCGGGTTTTCAGCTTTCGTATCCTGCGAAACTCCTATATCAACATACTCAAATCCATTTTCGGTTGACCATTTTACAACTTCGTACATCACACGGTGTATCGGTTTTAATTTTTCGAACTCATAACGAAGCATATTATAAAAACAAAGTGTAACCCTTTCATTGCAGATAAAAACATTCGAACCGGCAATCGGCTCATCTTTATAATAAACCATAAATAGTTTTATCTGATCAGGTAAAAGCTCTTTAAGCTTCAGCAAATCTTCGAGCGAGTGAGTCGGTTTTATATCGTGGCGCGCTTTGTTATCTAAAAGTATCGGATAAAATTCATCGTATCGGTCGTTTAATTCTACACGGAGATCGGAGTTCTTCAGCGCTTTTCTCACGTTACGCCTCACGGTTGATTGAAATCTCGGGATGATCTCCCTCTCCGGGTCGAGTTTTATTGCGCTTGAAATATAATGAAGATCATATTCGAAACCCTGCCATAGCATTGCAAAGTCAAGATTTTCATTCTGATATTTCTCGTAAATTCTTGGTGCGGATGTAAGAAGAAATTCTTTTATACCTGTTTTATTACCGTATTCAAGTAGCGTTGAAACAAGTTCCATAGCTACGGAAAATTTCAAATCTTTTGTAACAATAGAACCGTAGCTTGCACCGATCGGCGATTCGTAAAGATCATCAATTCTTGAGCCGGGAAGAACGGCAACAATGTTTCCTTTATCTAAAAAGAGAAGATGATTAAATTTAAATTTGCCTTCAGGATGGTAATCGAAGAAGCGCTGCATCTGGAAAATTGTCCCGTTGTTCGATTCCCAAACAAACTGATCCCACTTCTCCTTCCACTTGTCTGTGTATTCTACTATTTCCATTTATTTTTTAAAGTTTTACATAATTCAGAATATGAAATTTGCTACATCTGTTCAAAATAAATTATTGATGTACAAACAAGAATAAAATTAAAAATGGATTACAAGTACAAATAGTTACTATTACTATAAGAAAAACTCATCCCCCTTTAATTCCCCCTTCTCTTCCAAAGAGAAGGGGGATAGGGGGTTGAGTTTATTGATTTAGTAAAAAGTTTAAATAAATATTAAATGATGAATATTTACTCAACCCAAAAAATAATTTGAACAGCATTGAAATTTACAAAATAATGAAGCGGATTTAAGTATAATTCCTAAAATCTTTTCTCGAATATTTTAAATTCATCGAATGATTGAACTAATCTGTATTTCTCCTTATCATACAAAACAGAAAAATCCGGGAAGGAATATTTCTGCATCTTCAGTTCATCGACATGGCTTTTATCGTACAGTATCCAATCACCCTGCTTAATGAGTTTCCAGTTAAAATTTTCGCCGGCTATTCGTGCTGATTTGTTTATGTCTTCATATTTTCTGATCAAATCAATACTGTATTTTGTAAAATGATCTGTGAATATCTTTTTATCCTTGTTAGCTGAAAGAAAAGTTTTCAAACCCGTAAGGTTTTCTTTATTAAAGAATATCTCGTAGTGATGGCACATGATTACACTTCCGGCAATATAAATTACAATCAGCAAGTACCGGATTTTAAGATTTAATCTCGTTACAAAAATCGATGACATAATGATCATCGGCATAAGCAGCGGATAAATATACCAGCTTCTTCTTAAGTCGAGCGGTTTGAATTCGGTAAATGAAGTTGTAAAAGCAAGAAGTAAAATAAGTGTTCCTAAAAACCAGTAGGTTAGCAAAAGGTATTCTTTCTTTTTTAAATTCAGGAAAGTCTGCACAGCGCCGACAATTGGAAGAAACAGGTAGAACCGCCTGAAGAAAATCGACCGTACGTTAATTACAACTACCTGATCGAACAGGTTTCGCCAGTAATTTTTCACCCCGCTGATTTTTTGCGCAGTGTATGGGAAAAAATCATAATAGCTGTAGTTGTAATTTAATTCGAGAATCGTAAACCGGTAGAAAAAATCGTTGTGCAGAAAAAGGTAAATTATTCCTTCAACAAAAACATTTAGCAGTATAAAAACCAAAGCGATTACAATCTGTAGGTTGATATTTCTTTTTTTAATTACCAAATACATTCCAAGTACAACCAAAAG
The DNA here is from genome assembly GCA_002898075.1 of bacterium BMS3Abin03. Lineage (GTDB taxonomy): Bacteria > Bacteroidota > Ignavibacteria > Ignavibacteriales > Ignavibacteriaceae > BMS3ABIN03. The sequence goes on along the minus strand of BDSV01000130.1, from coordinate 6,701 downwards.
AATAGCAGTGTAATAAATATTTTCTTTAATCTGCATCGAAACAGCAAACGAAAATCCGCCGAAAACAGCGAGGTATAATTTTTTTTCTAAATAGGATTTGAAGATGAGATAAATACCGAGGTTGATAAAGAACATATTCGGCAAATCGACAAAATTTATTGTAGCAAAAATAATATCGGTCGGGAAGAATGCCATAAGCAGCATGGCAATTAAAGCAATCATGTTATTCCCGGTGAATAATTTTGCAATCTTATATGTAAGAACCAGGTTTGCTATTGAAATGAAAAAAGGAATGATAAGTGTCGCAGTTTCATTTACACCGAATAGTTTAAATGCTATTGCTGTAATATAAGTGTGAGTTACCCGTAATAAGAAGATTGGATAACCCAAATAATTATGCGCAAAATCTCCTTTGTAAAAAGTGTAACTTAAGTAAGAATAGTAAGCATCATCGGAGAAAACGTGACCTATCTGAAAATAGAGGCGCAGCAGAATACCGGCGAGCAAAATTGCAACGAAGTAATATTTTTCTTTATTCTTTACTATCAACTTGCTCAACCCGACTAACTTCTTTTTGAGATAATTTCATTCTTATAAAGTATGCCGCAAAAGGAATCATAATTGTGATGAAGGGATACTTGTACCTGGGATTTCCAACAGTAATAAGTATCATCGCTATTCCTAAAATTACATATAATAATATAATGGAAATGATTTCATCCTTTGATTTAGATTTGAAATAATTAAAAGTACCCAATATTATAAAAACGAGTAATAGATAATAATAGATCAAATGACCTCCCTCCACAGTAAAAAATATTGCTTTTTTAAACCGGGAAGAACCGGGTAAAATATTTTTTATGCTTTTATCTTTTACAATATATTTTATCGCCCTGGCAAAATCCCATTTACCCGTATGGAGGAGATTCGATAGAGCAATGTCATCCCAGATGAAAGTATGAATTAATTTCATCGGCATCAGCCACAACCACTTTAACGGGTGCGATATTATCCAGTGCGATGCTTTATCGAGATAGAAATCATCTTTTTCATAATATGTCATGGTATCTGGATTTTCTATATAACCGGCTTTCCCTTTTTTGTAAACCTCGCTTTTAAAACCGCCGGTTGCATCATCGTTTGCCCCGAGCAATAAATTTACCGGTCCGGTGGTGGATGTAAAAACAAATCTGCCGAAATGTAAATAGTTGAAGCTTCCGAATAACAAAATAAAAATAATCACTCCCGTTAAAGAGAACACAATTGGAAATGATTTTTTTAATTTGAATTTATTATATAAAAAGAAAATTATGAAAGCGGCAAACAAAGTCCATCCTACAGGTCTTACTGTAATCGAAGCCCCTAATAGAAGTCCACTAATAAAGTAATTTTTGTTTGTTTTCTTAATGTAAAAGAATAAACTTCCTAAAATCAAAACGCCGAAAAGCAGCTCGGTATAATTAGTTAAAACCAATCCCAGGTTGTTCAAATAAAATATGTATAAAACCGCTGAAAGAGTTGCAACAGATTTGTTGAAAATATTTTCTGTTAACTTATAAAGCAAAAGCAGTTGAAGCATATTTAATATTATATTTAAGATACCAATTGATAATGCAGAATTATAAATATTTAAAACTATTACGAGCAGATTAATGAAAAGCGGTGCGAAAATATAGTCTTCATACAAATGCTGCGGTGCCGGGTAAAACGAGTTTGATTGGATGCATTCCTGCGCCAGCTTAAAATAATATGCGGCATCGCTTCGGAATTCGGATGGGAAAAAGATGACATAAATCAGTTGGATAGAAACATAAATTATAATTATGTATTTTAAATTACCGGTTATTAGGTTAATGAGTTTTCGTAACATCAAATAAATTTTCCAATAGCATAAATGGAGTTATCGTTTGCCAAAAAATAAGATTTCCGTAATTATAATCACAGCAAATGAAGAAGAAAATATAAGAGAATGTTTGGAAAGCGTGAAGTGGGCAGATGAGGTAATAATTGTGGATTCTGAAAGTAGTGATAGAACAACCGATATTGCGGGAGAATTTACAGACAAGATATTTATCCGGGAATGGGCTGGGTTTGCATCGCAAAAAAGTTTTGCGCTTGAAAAAACAAGTAATGAATGGGTCTTGAGCATTGATGCCGACGAGCGGGTAACCCCGGAATTGAGTAATGAAATTTTATCGATGGACCTTTCCAAATCAGATGGGTACTTCATCAAAAGAGACAATTATTTTTTGGGTAAGTTAATCGTCGGGTGCGGGTGGGGGAATGATTACCAGTTGAGATTGATGAGAAAAAGTAAATCAGGTCTCACGGATAATCTAGTGCACGAGGGCTTTGTTGTAAGCGGAAAGAGGGAGAAGCTTAATTCATCGATTATTCACTATACATATAATAGCATTCATCAGGCGCTGGATAAAATAAATTATTACACATCCCTCGAAGCTAAAGAAAAGTACACAAAAAAAAACGTAAACATTCTGAAAATAATTTTCCAGCCTCCTGTTGCGTTTTACCATGATTTTATTGCGAGAAAAGGATACAAAGATGGGGTCCGCGGATTTCTGATCTCCTTTAATAACGCACTTACAAAGCTGCAGGTTCTTACTAAAATCTGGGAGCTTAAGAAAAACGAAAGAACCGGAGCAAACTAAATGAAAATACTAATTGCTCCTAATAGTTTTAAGCAATGCTCCGATTCTGTCTCACTATCCAAATTGTTATACGAATTCCTTTCAAAACGCATTAATACAGATTACCTGATAAGCCCAATTTCCGACGGCGGTGACGGATTTTTGAATGTTTGCGATTATCACTTTAACGGTAAAATATTAACTTATTTAATTTCAACGGCTTACGATAATTCTAAATTTAAATGTGATGTTTTATACGATGTGCAAAAGAACGAAATCTACATTGAATCAGCAGATATTATAGGTATGAAAGTGATTCCTGCTGAAAAAATGAATGCTATCTTATTATCTTCAAAGGGATTAGGCGAATTACTTAAGTTAATCGCGAAAGATTGCAGCAGTAATAGAATTGAGGTTAACCGGGTTATAATCGGTATTGGCGGAACTGCTACTATAGATATGGGATTGGGTGCTTGCTCCGCTCTTGGATTTAAGCTTTTCGGTGAGAAAAATAAAGAGCTTACTGTTATTCCTAAAAACTTTCACAAAGTAAAATCCGTTGAATGGGAGCAGTTGAAATTACCTTTTACTTTGTCATGTATTTTGGATGTTAATAATCCATTGTTCGGTGAAAAAGGGGGAATAAAAATTTACGGAAAACAAAAAGGTGCTTCTAAAAATGAGATAAATATTATTGAAAAAGGGATGGGAAATATTCTTCAATTAATTAGCAAACGACTTGTTATTAAAAAGGATTTATTTTTATCGGGTGCCGGAGGGGGAATACCTGCCGGGCTGAAATTATTTTTCGGTTCAAAGGATGTTTCTGCAGAGGAGTTTATTCTGAATTATTTAAAATTGCAGTCTAAAATTACTTGTGCAGATATGTTAATAACCGGTGAAGGTTCTTTCGACGAACAATCTTTTATGGGAAAAGGTGCCGGAATTTTAGTTCGTGAAGCTTTAAAATTAGAGAAGAGAATATTCTTGATTTGCGGGAAAGTTAGTGAAGAAATCAAAATGAAAATGATCGAAAATACTATGGTAATTGAGTTAAGAAAATTCTTCGAGAATGAAGAAGAATCAATTTCTAATTATAAGAAAGGAATTGAAATGGCTGCCGAATTAATTGCAAAGGTCATTAAAGCTTAGTACGGTGGAGCAGGATAAAAATTATTCCTTTGCATAACATAAGTTATTATTAGATTCCCACTTTCGTGGGAATGACAATTCAAAAGTATTAGCTTTTTGTAGAAGATTCATTAATAATTGTGTGAGATAGATAACTATTCAGAAATTCAATTCGTGTAAATTTGCGTAATTAGTGGCTAAACACTTTTTAAGCACGCACTTTATAATAGCATTTTATGCCTTCCTTAATTTTTATTAAATTTGTACGCAAACGAAACTTCCTTTAGAATCTTAGTTCACGGAAAAAATATGAAGCAATATTTGGATTTAGTTAAACTTGTAATGGAAAAAGGCACCCGCAAACCGACTCGAACGGGCGTGGATACTATCTCATATTTCGGAGCTTTTTATAAGGTAGATTTGCAGGATGGATTTCCTTTGCTTACTACGAAAAAAATGCATTGGAATTCTCTTCTGCACGAAGTTCTTTGGTATCTTTCAGGAGAGAATCATATTCGTAATTTGAGAAAGCATACAAAAATATGGGATGCATGGGCTGACGAAGACGGTAACCTGGAAACAGCTTACGGATATTACTGGCGGCATTTCCCGAGCGCGCAAAAAAATAAAAGCGGCGAATGGGAAGTGCACGAAGTCGATCAGATCCGGTATGTAATCGATGAAATAAAAAGAAACCCGAACAGCCGCAGATTAATTGTTACAGCATGGGAACCGGGTAATGCAACAACAAGTAAGCTTCCACCCTGTCATTATACTTATGCATTCAATGTGAATAACGGGAAACTAAATTGTCACTTAACGCAGCGTTCCGGTGATATTGCTTTGGGCATTCCGTTCAACTTAGCGGCTTATTCTTTGCTGACCCAGATTATTGCGCAGCAGGTCGGCTTGGAGTTGGGCGAGTTTGCGCACACTATAATTGATGCGCATATTTACGTTGGAGAAAAAGGAACTGAAAGCGCGAAGTATGATCATCTTGAAGGATTGAAGGAACAGCTTAAGCGCGAACCGCTTCCGCTTCCGCAGCTTAAAATTGCAGACAAGCCGATTGATGATTTAACATTTGAAGATTTTGAGCTGAGTAATTACCAATACTATGATCGAATAAAGTTTGAGGTAGCTGTTTGAAAATAGTTATTATCGTTGCAGTTGCTCAAAACGGAGTTATCGGAAGAACAAACGGTGAAATGCCCTGGCATGTTAAAGAAGATTTTCAGCATTTTAAGCAAACTACGCTCGGTCATCCGATTATAATGGGCAGAAAAACTTTTGAGTCTTTAGGCAAGCCGCTTAAAGGCAGAAAGAATATCATCGTTACAAGAAATGAAAATTACAAAGTTGAATATGATGATGTAAAAATATTCCTTTCACTTGACGAAGCTATAGAATATTGCCGATCAAAAGGAGAAGGGAAAATTTTTATTACCGGCGGCGGCGAGATTTATCGACAGGCAATTTCTCTTGCTAATGAAATGATTATTTCTTATATGAAGTTTGATGCTGACGGTGAAGTGAAATTTCCAGAATTTTCGGAATCGGACTGGAAAGTTATTTCGAAAGAAGCAAGAGAGCAGTTTGAAATTGTAACTTATGAAAGAAAAAATTGAGCACTAACAAGATTAAAATATTACCCGAAAACATCGCAAGTAAAATTGCTGCCGGTGAAGTAATCCAGCGACCCGGTTCCGTTGTAAAGGAACTGCTTGAAAACTCGGTTGACGCCGATGCAATGAATATCGATGTTATTGTAAAGAAGGCAGGCAAGAATTTAATTCAGGTTTGTGACGACGGTTCCGGAATGACAGAGGAAGATGCGATTCTTTCTGTTCACAAGCATGCAACAAGCAAAATTGTAGCTTTCGAGGATTTGGAATCGATTAAAACCCTCGGTTTCCGCGGTGAAGCATTAAGCTCGATGGCTGCAGTTGCACAACTGGAGATACGGACCGAAACAAAAGACGAAGAAATCGGTACGGTAATTAAAAGTAATGAGTCGGGCAGCTTCATAAAAGAAAAAGGATCTTTCCCGAAAGGCACGTGCGTACTTGTAAAAAATCTTTTTTATAACACTCCTGCAAGAAGGAAATTTCTTAAAACGGATGCAACTGAACTAAAACATATAATTGATACTTTCAATAAAACTGCGCTTAGCCACCCGGATATTCATTTCAGGTTTTACAATGCTGACGATCTTATTTTTAACTACACGGCCGGGAATTTAGAAGAGAGGGTTAAACAGGTGTTTGCAGATAATATGCCCGATGCACTGATTCCCGTTGATGAAAGAACCGACTATTTAAGTATGTACGGATACATCGGCAAACCAAGCTTGCTTAAAAAAAGTAAAGGCGATCAGTATCTTTATTTGAATAAAAGATACATTATCAGCAAGCAGATAAATCATGCCGTTTTCAGTGCGTATGAAAATTTACTTGAGAAAGGCGATTATCCCTTCTTCCTTCTTTTTCTTGAAATTGATCCGGAAAGAATTGATGTGAATGTTCATCCTTCAAAATTAGAAGTAAAATTTGATGATGAAAAAGATATTTATAACTTCGTTCTATCGGTGATAAAGAAAAGTCTCGGTACGCAGGATCTTGTCCCCTCGATGATTTTTTCGGATGAGTTGGATTCAGAAGAAAAATTAGTTGTTGATAAATTCAGCCCTACTAAAAAACATGATTTCAGCGACAGACCGTTTATACAAAGGCATAAACCCGTTACACCAAGGTTTTCCGATGAGGATATTGATAGAATTTTCAGCTCGATAACTGAAGATACAATTACCCGCACTGATGATAAACCGGTTACACACCCGTTTGACAAGCTTACTGAGAATGAAGTTCAGCATACTACAATTGAACATGAAACAAAAAGTTATGAAACAGAATCACCATTTAT
>BDSV01000129.1 GCA_002898075.1 bacterium BMS3Abin03 | reverse complement strand
CCGATCTTTATTCACCGGTAAATGCATTGTCTTATGTTCAGATAGATTTTTTGTATAGTCCTCGTGCTTGCCAAGAGGACATTAAAATTCGTGTCTATTTATTAAACATAGATTTTCACGGTATTATTAACACGTAATAATCATCCTCATCCTTCCTCCTCCAACAATACGCACTTCTTTAACAGCAAAGGATTTCTGAACATTTTAATCGTATCCTTCATTAATATATTACGTATACATATTACAATTACACAAATTTCATTAGTATCTAAAATATATTCCCGCATGACCAAGGTTCTCGGAAACAGCTTTAAATAAAGGAATGTATGATTTTTGTATTTTTATTTGTTTGTTTAAAGAAATTATATATATCTTTGTCACGGTAATAATAATACGTAATATGAAACCTCAGGATTTCTTTCTGTCTCCCGTTTCTATATCACAGAAACAGTATGAAGCTTTGAGAATGTTTTTCATTGACAAACAGCCGGCAGGCGATGTCGCATCAAAGTTTGGATATACCTATCGTGGGTTTACTACTATCGTTAGTGGATTCAGAAAGCAATTAAAAACCACTAACACAGGGAATTTGTTTTTCACAGACAAAAGAAGAGGAAGAAAACGCACCGATCAGGTTAGCGTTGCAAAAGATATAGTTATCGAATTAAGAAAAAAATACTACTCGGTTGAAGATATTAAAGTTGCCATAGACAGCAAGGGATATAAACTGAGCGAAAAGACCATTTACAACATCCTTTCGGAAGAAGGATTTTCCCGGCTACCAAGAAGAATGAAGTTTGTAAAACAACAGCTTGAAACGCCTTCTTTTGAAGCGCCCAAAAGCATCAGGCTGGATTTTTGCGATGAGGAGTTTAAAAGCGCTTCAGGTGGGATATTATGCTTTATGCCATACATCGAGAAATATGGCATAAGGGAAATAATAGAGCAATCAGCATATCCCGCTACCGGCACAATCAATAAACTAAGTTCTATTTTATCTTTTGTTGCCTTAAAATCATCAAACACAAGGCGTTATTCAGTAGATGATTTATGGTGCATGGACAGAGGTTTAGGTTTGTTTGCAGGATTGAATGTATTGCCAAAGGCAGCTTGGTTCACATCGTACTCTCACAGGGTAACACCACAAATGAACCGTGAATTTTTAAAAGCGCTTCATAAGAAATGGATTGAACATGGACTGCTTGGAGATACTTCAAATCTAGATTTTACTACCATTCCTTACTGGGGAGATGGCGAGCATTTGGAAAACAACTGGTCAGGAAAACGAGGCAAAGCCCTTAGTAGCATACTTGCTGTACTGGCGCAGGATCCGGATACAGGAATAATCAATTACGGAGATGCTGATGTAAGGCATGAAAATGAAAGTGATATTGTGCTGGAATTTCTTGATTTTTACAAACAATCCTCAAACCGAAAAGATGACTTGAAATACCTTGTGTTCGACAGTAAGTTTACTAATTATCAGAATTTAAAAAATTTAGACAATCAGGATGTAAAATTTATCACCATTCGCAGAAGGGGAAAGAACTTGATAAACAAAATTGAGGAATTCCCTAAATCAGACTGGAGAAACATTCGTGTAGAGTGTGCAGGAAATAAAAAACGTAGCATAAGGGTGTATGACCAACAAGTCTACCTTAGGGGCTATGAGGGTACAATACGGCAAATTAACATCACCGGGCACGGAAAAATCAAACCCGCTATTATTATTACCAATGATTTCGGTTTGCCTCTTGAAAAAATTGTAAGAAAGTATGCGAAAAGATGGATTGTTGAAAAAGCAATTAGTGAGCAAATAGAATTCTTTCACCTTAATAAGGTATGTTCCTCAATGGTTATTAAGGTCGATTTTGACTTGACCATGTCCATATTAACACATAATATTTATCGCCTCTTTGCCATGGATTTGGAAAGGTATGCTAATTTATCAAATCTGTCCATTTATGAAAAGTTCATACGAAATGCTGCCGATATTAAAATTGAGAAGGGAAAAGTAATGGTGAACCTAAAAAAGAAAAGAGAACTTCCGCTCATTTTACAAACAATGAGTAAATTTGAAAATCTGATCTACCATTGGTTTGACAACAAAAACATTTGTTTCTCGGGAGCAACGTATTCATGAGTTTTTACGTAAAGTATTTTACCGTGAAAATCTATGATGAACAAAGATACCAATTCATTATCATGTAAGTTTTTAAGCAATTCTGATGGCATTGAGCGAAAAATTGAAATGTGTTGCAAGTGTGTAAGCAAATTTTTTAAAAAAAGCGGTGGTAAAAAAACTTTTTCTTCGTTTGAATTACTGACGAACATCTCCACGATGTACTGACCTTTCTGCAATTTTAATTTTTAAAGAAATTATTACGAGCGTTTCAACGAGTTACGGACTTTTCCTTTTATAGTTGCTACGATTGTATAACTCAAATCATTTGGTTTATTTACCTTTAGGCCTTGAAATTATTTGGTTTATTCCGCCTAATTTAGTGGAATAACCCAAGTAATATCATAAATAGAAACCCATGGTCATTTACACTATTTCTACAAAATTATCAAATATAAAGAACAACCCGGCATATCTATTTATCGCTCCACTATTTCCTACAAATTCCTGTATTCTTCAAATAGCGCCTGCATATAAGCCTGTCCCTGCCTGATGAATTGTTGCTCGGGAACGGTATCG
>BDSV01000128.1 GCA_002898075.1 bacterium BMS3Abin03 | reverse complement strand
TAATTAAAGACCATTGTAATGCCGGGAAAGATGATGTGATTATAACTGCCGGTTCGGGTATGACCGGGATGGTTGTAAAGTTTCAAAGGATTTTGGGATTGAAAATTCCTGAACAGCTACGGGATTTCTTAAATCTTCCCGATGAATTACGCCCTGTTGTTTTTGTAACACATATGGAGCATCACTCAAACCAAACTACCTGGCTTGAAACAATTGCCGATGTTGTAGTTGTTTCGCCGGATGCAGAAGGTCTTGTTGACTCGAATAATCTTAAAGAAGAATTGGAAAAGCATAAGGATAGAAAACTAAAAATCGGCGCTTTCACTGCCTGTTCAAACGTAACGGGAATTGAAACACCGTATCATAAGATGGCAAAAATTATGCATCAGCACGGCGGTTTCTGTTTTGTCGATTTCGCCTGTTCGGCACCTTATGTAGATATCGATATGCATCCCGAAGACCCGGAAGAAAAACTCGATGCTATTTTCTTTTCACCGCATAAATTTTTAGGCGGTCCCGGTTCGAGCGGTGTGATAATATTCGATTCGAAACTTTATCACAACAGGGTACCCGATCAACCCGGCGGCGGGACGGTTGATTGGACTAATCCCTGGGGAAAACATAAGTTTGTAAATAATATTGAGCTTAGAGAGGACGGTGGTACTCCCGCCTTTCTGCAGGCAATAAGAGCCGCCTTGAGTATTCAATTAAAAGAAGAAATGGGCACCGATAATTTGAGGCAACGAGAAGAGGAGCTTGTTCATGTGGCGTTTGAAGAAATGAAAAAAATTCCCGGTCTCCATATTCTTGCAGACAATGTACAGGAACGGCTCGGGGCAATTTCGTTTTATGTTGATAATATTCATTACAATTTAATCGTTAAATTACTAAACGACAGATACGGTGTACAGGTGCGCGGCGGTTGTTCCTGTGCCGGTACTTATGGGCATTATCTGCTTCATGTCAGCAGGAATCAATCCATGCATATAACTGATATGATAAATCAAGGTGACTTTTCGGAGAAACCCGGCTGGGTCAGACTGTCGATTCATCCAACTATGACTGATGATGAACTTTATTTTAGTATTAATGCTGTGAGCGAAATTGTAGATAATATTAAAGAATGGGAGAATGATTATGAATACGATATTCATAAAAATGAATTTTCTCATAAAGATGGTTCATCAGTTACCCAGGGCGAGATTATGCAGTGGTTTAAATTATCTGCCGATGATCCGAACAAAGTGGATAAGTAAAATTATTCTTCATCGATTTTGTTAATTATAATTTTTTAACTTATATAAAACATGATTAGTTTTTATTACTTCATTTAAAAAATTTAAAACTTTAAGGAGCGGTAAAAAATGGCAATAGGAAGTTACGAAAAGTGCAAAGAATATATCGAATCACACACACCTAAAACCGCTGTTTCCCGCGAAAGGAGAATACCTTATCCCTGTGTAACAATTTCCAGGGAAACAGGTGCGGGTGTACAAGCTGTGTGTAAACATCTGATCAGTATTCTCGAAGAGAATTCTTACAAAGATGATATTCACTGGACATTCTTCGACAGAAAGCTGATTGAAAAAGTTTTGGAAGATCTTCATCTACCCAAAAGGATAAGCGAGTATTTGGTTGAAGATAAATATCGCTACATATCTTCTGCTATAAATGAGCTTTTAGGTTTGCATCCGACTCAATGGACAATCCTGCATAAAACTACTGAAACAGTTTTGCAGTTGGCAAGAATGGGTAAAGCCGTAATAGTGGGTAGAGGCGGCAATATTATTACCTCGAATCTTAAAAATGTATTTCATGTAAGATTAATCGCACCAATTGAAAAAAGAATCGATCATGTAATGGAGATTATGAATCTTAATAACGATGAAGCCAGGGCTTATATCAAAAAAGAAGATACTGCCAGAAAGATGTATCTTAAATCGAATTTTGGGAAAGATGTTAGTGACCCGCTTTCTTATCATATAGTTTTAAATACAGGAATGTTGAGTTATAAAGAAGCTGCAGAAATAATTGCTTCGGCGGTAATGAAAAAATTCCCGAAATTCTTTGTTGTTAATTAGAAAGCCGAGCAGAAAACTTCAGGCAGAAAAAACAAGATAATATTAAAATTTGAAATCAAGATTAATTTTGTGCCGTTTACTTTAACCGGGATTTGTGTATTGAAAATTATTTGAATTTTGTGAACCGGTTATTGGATTTTTCCGCTTTTAATTTATCCATTCCTTTTATTAATGAGTTGCCTCTAAAAAGGTAATTCAATGAAATCGAGTACCCACGTACTTCAAATTTTAGCATAGATTCCCACTTTCGTGGGAATGACAAATTGAATAATATGCTTTTGGGAGTGGACTCATTAATTATATAAAGAAGGCAGACTATTCAAAGCTTTCAATAATTTTCAAAATCTCTTCTTCCGAAATCCCTTTTCCAAACTGTACTTTCCCTTTCGGTTTCGGATGATCATTCTTTTGAAGCTTAGGTTTTTCGATATTGTATTGATATGTATCCTTTAACGGCGGATTACCAGCGCGGGCTTTTAATCTTTCCTCTATATCTTTCATAAACGGATCGGTTACATATTTCGATTTCTGAACATCGAATCCTTTAACGGTTTTTCCTTCGTTTATCGTAAGAGTTTCAAAAGCCAAACATTTAATATTTATTAAATGCTTTGCAGTTACATTTTCTGAAACAATCGAACCGCCCCAGGTTCCCGGTCCAAGTGTCATTGAAGGATCGAGGGCGGTTGTGTAACCTACTGCGCCTAATGATGCAACAGTATTAACCAGTATTCTGAACGCCGGTTTTTCCAGGGCAAATTTCATGATAATCGGCTGATCGTTTGAATGGATAACCATTGTGTGACCGATTCCGCCGAACTTTAATAAGTCGATACACCTGTGGCATCCTTCAAGCCAGCCGTTAACTGTGTAAAAGGCGAGAATGGGTGAAAGCTTTTCCATCGAAAGCGGTTCGTTTTTTCCAACTTCATAGCAACCGGCAATCAGCACTTTTGTATTTTCAGGAACTTTGAACCCGGCATATTCCGCAATAAACTTTGCGGGCTGACCGACGATTTCAGGATTTATTCTAAAATTGGTTTGAATGGCTTTTTCTAATTTTCGTTTTTCTTCCGCAGTAACAAAGTAACCGCCCCGGTTTTTTATTTCTTCTATAGCTTTATCTTTAACCGGCTCATCAACAATAATAGATTGTTCCGACGAACAGAGAGTACCGTTATCGAATGTAGTTCCGTAAATAATATCTGCAATTGCTTTTTTAACGTCTGCGGTTCTTTCAATAAAAGCAGGAACATTCCCCGAGCCGACACCGTAAGCCGGCTTACCGGCGCTGTAAGCTGCTTTAACCATAGGGGTGCTTCCCGTTGCAAGTATTATCGCAATATTTTTATCATGCATTAACTCGCCCGTTCCTTCTAAAGTTGGTGTGCTTATACATTGTATCAACCCCTTTGGTGCCCCGGCTGCCTCTGCCGCATCGGAAACAACTTTTAGCGCTTCAGCAGTGCATTTTGCCGTACGCGGGTGCGGGCTTGCAACAAGCGCATTTCTTCCTTTCAGCGAAATGATTGCTTTAAACATTGCGGTAGATGTCGGATTTGTTGAAGGAACAAGTGCTGCAACAACTCCCATAGGAACCGCAATCTTCAAAACTTTGCCGGCAGCTTCTTCACCTACAATTCCCACGGTTCTTAAATTCTTTATAGATTCATAAACGTTCTTAGTGCTGAACTGGTTTTTAGTTATTTTATCCTGCAGGTTTCCAAAACCGCTTTCATCACAAGCCATTTTTGCAAGCCGTTCAGATGCGCTGTATCCGGCATCAGCCATTGCCTTAATAATTTTATCAACTTGCTTTTGTGTGAAATGTTTGTACTCCTGCTGAGCTTCGTGAGCTTTTCGTGATAAGTCGCGAGCTTCCTGAATTGATAGAAGATCTTTATCGAGAATCATTTGATTACCTTTTAAAATGACAACGAACCAAATATATTTATCATCTGTCTCAGATTCAATTTAAGTTGAAGAAATTCAGAAAAAAATTTATAATCAGAGTGTACTTTTTAACTTTGTTAGTCCGGTTTTGCTTACCGGAAGTTCTTTACCGTTTTTAAGTACAATGTGGTATGATTCTTTGCCTGTTTGTTCCAGATGTTGAATAAAATCGATGTTAATTATGTAAGAACGGTGAATGCGGGCGAATAAATTTTCGTCAAGATGGTTTTCAAAGTATTTCATCGTTTTTTTCTTCAAAAATCTTCCCTGTTCCGAATTGATCATTACATAATCATCCTGTGCTTCTATCCACTTTATTTCATCCACAGGGATGATTGAAATTTTTGAACCGTCCTTTATCACAACTCTTTCCAGAAATTCAATCTTTTCATCGTGATGCTGAATTATATTTCTAACGGCTGAATCATTCTGAAATTTATCTTCCAATTTCACGAATGATTTTTTGAGTGCATCGTTGAATCTTTCTTCTGAAAATGGTTTGAGAAGATAATCGACTGCGCTTACCTCAAATGCCTTTAGCGCAAATTGATCGTAAGCCGTTGTGAAAATTATTGCAGGCGGATCATCAATAAGCTCAAGCATTTCAAAACCGTTTATTTTCGGCATTTGAATATCCAAAAAAATCAAATCGGGTTTTTTCTCGTTTATTTTTTTTATTGCATCAAAGCCGTTTGAGCACTCAGCAATTATTTCTACATCCGGATGTTTTTTTAGGTAACCTTTGGTTATTTCACGGGCAAGTTTTTCATCGTCAATTATTATTGTTCTTATTTTGTTGTTCATTTTTATTCGGTTTCAAATTGATTTTTAACATACTTAATATTTCCAGCCACTAATTTTATAAATTAACACGAATAAAAAAATTAGTGAGAATCAGTGTAATTAGTATTTAAAAGTATCACTGTTCGATTTCTGCAAGAGGTATATACAATGTAACATTAAATATACCGTTTCCGTTACTGATTTTCATTAAGTCGTCGCGATGATAAATTAATTTTAATCTATCGTGAATATTTTTTAATCCCACACCCGCACCTCTTTTGGGCACAGCGGATTCGTCATAATTATTTTCCAATTCGATTTTCAGAAACTCATCCTGTAAACAGCATTTGAGTTTTAAAGTTACTCTATCCAGCGTTTCGTAAACAGCATGTTTAATCGCATTCTCGAAAAGCGGTTGTAATATCATACTCGGTATTTCAAAATGACCACAGCCCTCATTAATTTTTTCCTCATATTCAAATTTATCCTCAAACCTGATCCTTTCGATATCGAGATAGAGTCTTATATTTTTTAATTCTTCATGAAGCGAATTTTTATCCAGTTCATTTGTCTTTAGAATAAATCTCAGAAACTCTGCAAGCTTAATTATCATTTGCTTTGCCCGCGGCGGATCGATCTCGGTTAGAGCGCTCATTGAATTCAGCGAGTTAAAAATAAAATGCGGATTGATTTGAAACTTCAAAGATTTTAATTCTGCTTCTGTAACAAGATTTTTTAGATCGGCTTCTTTTATAATTCTTTCTTGAAACCCGGTATAGTAAATTATCATATAATAAAAAGATGTGATAAGCGAGTAAAATAAAATACCGATAAGCACACGCCAGATAAGAGTTCCCAGAAGAAATGCGGGATACTTATCATCAAAACCAAGCATACCGACCATTATAAAGTAACCTAACGACAGCCAGATAATTGTTGTTACAATTGCGCCTACCAGGTGACTGACGATCAGTTTGGCGGGTTTATTACTTTCGATAGAAATATATCTTGTAGGATACCACAATGTTAAACCGAGTCCGCTAAGCAAAAAAGTGAACACCAAACCATCTGCAATGGATGCAGACATACCAATGTTTGCACCGAAATAAAGCAGCAGAATAAAGACAAAGGAAAGTACTCCCCAAAAGAGCAGATAATAATTAAAATTCTTTAGAGATTTAAGAATAGGATTTGTGTACATTATTTTTCAATCAAAGATAATTCTTCACTTCACCTCCGCCGAAGAAGGCAAGCCCTTTGATATAAAGAGTCCGGGATTGATCCGGGATAGAGTTTGGGTCCCGAATGCTTTTATCCGAAAAACCTCCCAATATCGAGGTAACATTAACAACCACATTCCAGTTTCTCGGTACAATTATAGTTGTACCGCCGAAAACAGTAAGTACATCAATTATCTGTTCGCCTTCAGCAAGTTTACAGCCGGTTAAATTTATTTCGGAGCCGCCGAAAACCGCGGTAATATTTCCGCCTTTAAAATTATCCGATGAAATTATTTTCGAGCCGCCTCCGAATATTGATACATCGTCTATATAATCTTTTCTTATTTCACCTTTACGGTTAATTCTTCCGCTTAATTTCCTTTGATGATTCATTATTATGTAAATACCTAATGAAATAAGAATAACCGGAATTATTATTCCCCCGTTATACTGTACCTCGGGAAAAATCCTGGGAACAAGGAATAATATTCCGAGTCCTGTAAATATTCCGCCTAAGAATTTTTTGTTTGTATAAAATAGAATAAACAATCCGGTTATCGTAAAGAAAAACGGCCAGGAGAAGACGATATGTGAAACCCTTAAATCTAAAATATCGATTGAGTTTAACAACAGCAGCGCACCGATTACAATTAATATGCCTCCTAAAACTACCCTTTTATCCGGTTCATTTCTGATTTCCATTTAAAAACCTTAGTTGTGATTATTACATTCGAAACATAATTAATTATTGAAATCTATAAAAGCAAAATTCGGTGAACGGTAGAGAATGGTCGGTGAAATATTTAACACTGTAATTTATAAAGCTATTGCAAAAGTAATGATTATAAAAATGTTATCCTCACTGCTTGCCCCGATTTATTAGGGAAAGTGGGAATTTCTTAACATTTTCAAATATTTAAATTTCCGTCTTCACGGAAATGACAATCAGGTATTACTTTTAGGGCAGTCCCGAAGTATGTAAACCTATTAAGTATGCTCGTTAAGCTTCTGTTTTTTCTAAATGCCGAATTACTTCTTTAACTTTTGCCAGTGCCTGATCCAAATCTGAGATCAGATCATCGGCACTTTCAATACCAACGGAAATGCGAACCAGTCCGTCTGTAATTCCCGCTGCTAATCTTGCATCTTTTCCCATCGAAAAATGTGTCATACTTGCGGGATGTTCTATTAAAGATTCCACGCCGCCGAGACTCACGGCAAGCTGACAGAGTTTCACCGAACCAATTAAAACTTTTCCGGCTTCAATTCCACCCTCTACTTCAAATGTAATCATTCCGCCGGGAGCTTTGTGCTGTCTTAGCCCCACTTCGTAATTCGGATGGCTTTTTAATCCTGGATACCGGATACTTTTTACCATTGGATGTTTCTCGAGCCATTCGGCAATCTTCTGTGCATTCTCGGTGTGTTTCTCCATTCTAATTGCTAAAGTTTTCAATCCACGATGAACAAGAAAAGAATTAAACGGGTCAATTACTCCGCCTGTTTGGTTAAGCACTTTCCTGAATTGAGTATATGTTTCCTCATCTTTTACAACAACAATACCGCCGACAACATCTGCATGACCATTTAAGAATTTTGTCAAGCTGTGAAGTACAACATCTGCACCGAGCGCTAAAGGAGTTTGGAGCGCAGGACTCATAAATGTATTATCAACAACTACTTTTGCATTATGTTCGTGTGCAATTTTCGAAATCTCTTCAATATCCGAGATGCAAAGTGTGGGATTGCCGGGAGTTTCCACGTAAACAACTTTTGTATTCGGTTTCATCGCGTTAAGAACATTTCCTACATCAGTAGTATCGGTAAAAGTTGTTCCAACCCCGAACTTTTTCATAATCGTGTTCAGTAAAGTTGTTGTGGGTCCGTAAACAGCAGCAGAGCAAACAACGTGATCGCCGGCTGAGAGCATGCTTGCGAACACAGTATGAATAGCTGCCATTCCGCTTGCACAACCGAGCGCTTTGTATCCGCCTTCCAATTCTGCAATCGCGTTTTCCATTGCTTCAATTGTGGGATTAGCTAAACGTGTATAGATGTAGCCTTTCTCTTTACCTGCAAAGAGTGATGCACCATGGTCTGCTGATTTAAACTTAAATGTGGAAGTCTGGTATATTGGAGGGACAACAGCCCCGAATTCATTCTCTTCAATTCCTGAGTGAACGCACTTCGAACTGAAATCTAAATCTTCATCGTGTTTCATTTAAAGTTCTCCTTTGGAAGTAATTTTTTTGTATAAATATTTGATGTTTATAAAATTGGATGGATTCTCTGAAAGAATTATTATTCACAACATCTCCTTTTATTTACATTTAAAAATTAATCTTAATATTTATTAGAATCCAGAAATAAAAATATTTGAAGGCAAGTAATTAATTCCCCAATCTCAAAAAATAAAACACAAACAAATCTCAAATCCCAATTTTCAATCAACAAAACTTATTGTTTGAATATTCAAATTTGAAAATTGGTGCTTGTTTGTTATTTGGAAATTGATTACAGAAATTTCAACTTATTTAACTTGCATTTATATAAAAACCATTTTAAGTTTTATATATAATAGCAGGATTTTTGAGTACTAACAAATTAAGTTGAATCTTTTTTCTTGAGAGGTTATTATCTCACTGGATATGATACAATATCTGCATAAGAAAAAGCTTGAACTTGTTTGAAATTTGTGTATTTTATAAAAAGTGAATTATTAAAATATTTTTATTTTTAAAACATAAAATTATAATGACTTATTTGAAGAAATATTTGATTTATTCAAATCTAGATAACGAAATCTCTAATAAAGATATTAAGAAAGCGGCAAAATATTTATTGGATTCATATAATACTGGTGAGATTAATGAAAAGTTTTTGAATGATATTATCGAATATTTAATGGCATCCTACTTTGAAAATAAAATAAAGGAAAAAACAACTTCTAAAAAAAGGAATATTAGTAATCTTCTCTCTCTGAATGAAATAAGGGAAAATCTTGCTATATGAACGATGGTGGGAAAGAACATATAAATACAGAAGAGAATAATAAGTCTTCTAAGAATGACCGAAGCCTCGAAAAGAAAAACAGTGAATTAGGGGCAGAGAGTAACGATAATCTTAGTGCTGATATTCCCGATGAGGCAGATGTTGATGAAGTAATAAAAAAAATGCCTCCTCAAATAAGGCGAAGCATAAGTATGATGATGACATCAGGACGTATGCCCCATCCCTTGTTTGATAAGTTTAATGAACAGCATATCGATAAATTTTTAGATGGTATTCAAAGAGATGATGATAATGAATTTAAAATGCGCAGTTCCAATAGATGGTTTCAGTTGGTATATGTTATAATCGCAATTGGTTTTTTATCCTTTTTAATATTTTATTTATTACCCACTGACAGAGATATGTTTATTGAAGTGTTAAAAATCGGTGTTGCTTTTCTTGGGGGAATAGGTAGTGGATATGGCCTAAAAAGTTACTTGGATAGAAAGAATTATTAATTCTCCCATTCTTTTTATTATAGCTTCGTTAAAGACTAAACAAAATGTATTTTTGTATTCAAATCTAATAAATCCTCTCTAAAATTCTTATATTTAATATTCTTAATTGAAAAATTGTGGAATTAAATTTGACTAAAGAAAAAATACTTGTAACATCCGCACTGCCTTATGCAAACGGACCGATCCATCTCGGTCATCTGAGTGGTGCATATCTTCCTGCCGATATTTATGTGCGCTACAAGCGGTTAAAAGGTGATGATATTATCTACATCTGCGGCTCCGATGAGCATGGTGTGCCGATTACGATAAGTGCCGATAAAGAAAATGTATCACCGCATGTAATCATCGACCGCTACCATGAAATGAATTATGAAGCATTTAAAAAATTCGGGATGAGTTTTGATAATTATTCGAGGACAAGTCTTCCTGTTCATCATGCAACTGCAAAGGAATTTTTTCTCGAATTTCATAACCACGGTCTGTTAAAAGAGAAGAAAACATTTCAATTCTATGATAAAAAAGCAAAGATGTTTCTTCCCGATCGTTACGTTGAAGGTACCTGTCCCAATTGCGGATTTGAAGAAGCAAGAAGTGATGAATGCGAAAACTGCTCAGCACAATATGAACCGCAGGAACTGAAAAATCCCAAAAGTAAGATAACCGGTGAAACACCTGTACTGAAAGAGACATCCCACTGGTTTTTCCCTCTTGGAGAATTTCAGCCGAGACTGGAAAAATATATAAATGAAATGAACGAAAAATACGGCTGGAAAGAAAACGTTCTGCAATATTGCCGCGGGTGGTTCAAAGAAGGATTAAAAGACAGAGCAGTTACAAGAGACCTCGACTGGGGTGTGAAAGTTCCGCTCGATAATGCAGAAGGGAAAGTACTTTACGTTTGGTTCGAAGCTGTGCTCGGCTATATTTCTTCCACAAAAGAATACTCTGAAAAAATTGGTGACCCTGATTTATGGAAAAAATACTGGCAGGATCCGGACACAAAGTACATAGCTTTTATCGGTAAAGATAACGTAGTTTTCCACTGTATTGTATTTCCTGCGATGCTGATGGCATGGAACGACGGTGATAAAGAAAAATATTGTCTTCCGCAAAACGTTCCGGCAAATGAATTTTTGAATTTTGAAGGAAAGAAATTTTCAAAGAGCCGCAACTGGGGCATCGATGCAATAGATTTTCTTAAGATATTCCCCGCCGATCCTCTGCGTTATACACTTGCTGCTAACCTGCCTGAAACGAGAGATGCGGATTTTCACTGGAAAGAATTTCAGGCAAGAAACAATAATGAATTAGCCGATATAATCGGCAATTTTGTGAACCGTACATTCACTTTTGTGCATAAACATTTTGAAGGTAAAGTACCGGAGAAAGGCAATTTAGAAACTATAGATATTGAAATGATTAAAACCATTTCGGAATATCCAAAAAAAATATCCGGTTATTTTGAACGCTTTAAAATAAAAGACGGTGTGAATGAAATAATGAATCTCGCTCGTACCGGTAATAAATATTTTAACGATTCCGAACCATGGAACACGATTAAAACAGATAAAACAAAATGCGGGACCACAATAAATATTTGCCTCCAAACTATTTACACCCTCGCAGAACTATTCGAACCCGTGATTCCTTTTTCTTCGGAGAAAATATTTAAGATGCTGAATGCCGAAAAGACAACCTGGGATAAATGCGGTGAAGAAAATCTTGCAGAAGGTCATAAACTTGCTAAAGCCGAAATTCTTTTCCCGAAAATAGAAGATAAAATAATAGAACAGCAGATTGCTAAGCTTGGAAGCGGTGAAACGGAAAAGAATAAAGATAATCTTATTACTTACGATGACTTTATGAAAACCGAACTAAAGGTTGCCGAAGTAGTTGCAGCAGAAAAAATTAAGAAAAGCAAAAAATTATTGAAACTCAGCGTAAAGTTAGGCAATGAAGTAAGGCAGGTGGTTGCAGGAATAGCCCAAAGTTATGAACCGGAAGAAATGATAGGTAAAAAAGTGGTTATTGTGGCAAACCTTCAGCCGGCAAAGTTAATGGGCGAAAAATCTAACGGTATGATTTTAGCCGTTGAAAAAGATGACGGTAAACTGCAAGTTGTTACCGTGAATAATTCAATTAAAAACGGAATTAGAGTAAAATAAAAAATTATTAATAATAACGGAAAAAAAGAAATGAAAATATTTAACTTTTTTCTATTTGTGCTTTTTTCATTCGGCACTTTTGCACAAACATCGTTAACCAAAATTACACCTCAACTCAAAGATGTACTGAATAGTGCAAATTCGACGCAGGAACAATTAGTATGGGTTTTCTTTAATGATAAAGGTGATAATATTGAATCGTTTTATGCGGATCCTGTTTCTGTTGTAAGTCAAAAATCTCTCGACAGAAGGGAAAAAGTTTTACCGGCAGATGCATTAATAAAAAACTCCGATCTTCCGGTTAATCCCGGATATATAGTTCAGGTTGAGCACTTTGGATTCAATCTAAAACAAAAATCCAGGTGGTTTAATGGTATCAGCGGGTATGCGACTAAATCGGAAATCGGTTTGATTGCGCAGCTTCCGATTGTAAAATCTTTGGATATTGTTTACAAATTCAAGCGGGATTATCCTGTAGAAGATGATGAAAGCTCCGATATAAAAACTGATGAATTGAATAAACCAAACGGAATAAATTCTTTTGATTACGGTCCGTCGTTTACCCAGGTTAATCAAATTAATGTGCCTGCCGTACATGACCTGGGATTTTACGGGCAGGGTATTACTATTTGCTCGATGGATGCCGGTTTTAATAACCTTGCACACGAAGTTTTTGATTCGATGAATATCATTGCAAAGTGGGATTTTGTTGATGGCGATCCCGACGTTAGCCAGGGTGGTTCTCACGGAACTGAAACCCTGTCAACTATAGGCGGGTTTAAAGAAGGTGAGTTGATTGGCCCTGCATTCGGTTCAGATTTTATTCTTGCAAGAACAGAAGATATTTATAGTGAAACACCGGTTGAAGAAGATAACTGGATTGCTGCTCTCGAATGGGCAGATAGTATTGGAGTCGATGTTACCACAACATCTCTCGGTTATCTCGATTTTGATCCGCCTTTTCAGAGTTATACATGGCAAGATATGGACGGCAATACTGCAAGAATTACTATTGCTGCCGACCTTGCTGTTGGACTGGGTATTGTTGTAGTAAACTCAGCAGGGAATGCCGGTTACAATCCTAATCATAATACACTCGGAGCTCCTGCCGACGGCGATAGCGTTATTGCTGTGGGCGCGGTTACGGCTTCAGGACAAAGATCTAGCTTTAGCAGTGTTGGTCCTACAGTTGACGGTAGAATTAAACCGGATTTGATGGCAATGGGTTCGTCTGTATTTGTGGCAAGCCCTTATAACACCCATGAATATACTTTAAGCAGCGGAACATCTTTTAGCTGTCCTTTACTTGCAGGTGCAGCGGCTCTTATACTTTCGGTTGATCATTCATTAACACCGATGGAGGTGCTCAATCTTTTAAGACAAACAGCATCAAAGAGTAATAACCCCGATAACCTTATGGGTTGGGGTATCATCAACACACTCGATGCTATTAACCTGATACCGGTACCTGTTGAATTAACTATGTTTCGTGGTGATTATATTAAGGGAAAGGTAAAACTGGAATGGAGTACTGCAACCGAAACAAATAATTACGGTTTTGAGGTTCAAAAGAGATACAAAAATACTTCGTTTGCTAAAATAGGATTTGTTGCAGGTAACGGTACCACAGCTAACAGAATTAATTATTCATTTACCGATAAAAATATTCAGGCAGGGAAAATTTTCTACCGTCTGAAACAATTAGATTTTAACGGTGATTTTGAATACTCGAATGAAATCCTCGTAGATGCTTCTGTTCTGAATGATTTTCAATTGTATCAAAATTACCCGAACCCTTTTAATCCAAGTACGGTTATTAAATACTCTGTACCGGAGCAATCGAGAATAAAAATTTCGCTTTACGATATTATCGGAAACGAAATAAAATCGTTGTATGATGGTGTGCAGCAAGCAGGATTGTATCAAATAACTTTGAATGCAGAAGATTTACCGAGTGGAATATATTTTGTCTCGATGAGAGCTGATAACTTTAGCAAAGCTATTAAAATTACATTATTGAAGTAATATTTTGTGCCCGGCTTATTTTTCCGCAGTGGGTAAGCCGGGTGCGCTGCTTACCTTGATTTTCTATCAGTCTATAAGTAAACTATCAAGCTAAATTCTTAAAATTTTAGAAGAGGAGAAAATGTCTATGTTCACGCGGATAATTGTTCTAATCTCGTTTTCCCTAATATTATTGGTCAGCACTGCTATACCGCAGGAATCAATTATTGTTGCAAAATTCGGCAATCAAAAAATAACACTGGATGAATTTGAATATGCCTATGCAAAGAATGTTGGCGGCTGGGATGCTGCTGAACAGGATAGTTTACAACAGTATGAAAATTTCCTGAATTTGTATGTAAAGTTCAGAATGAAACTCCGGGATGCCTGGGTAAGAGGGTTCGATACCGAACCTGCATTGCAGGATGAATTGAATAATTACAAAAAACAGATCGGTAAATCATATATTATTGAAAAGCAAATAATTCAACCCGGTATTGAGCAGTTGTATAACAGGCGGAAAGAAGAATTAAGGATCAGTCATATAATGATTAAGCCGATAAAAGGGGATGATAATGCAACCTTCGAAAAGGCGCAGGCAATACTAGATAGTATTAAAAACGGTGCAAGCTTCGAAGAAATGGCTAAAAAGTATTCCGACGATAAGTTTTCCGGTCCTAAAGGCGGAGACATATATTACGTTACGGCCGGATTGCTTCCTTATACATTTGAAGATGCTATGTATACTTTGCAGCCAGGTGAGATTTACCCCGAACCGGTTAAAACAAAATACGGTTATCATTTAATAAAATGTTCAGCCAGACAAGCAAGAATACCAAAAATCAGAGCCAGCCATATACTTATCAGCTATTTTAATGATGAGGGTAAAGTTGACTCTGCCGCTGCCAAACAAATTGCCGATTCAGTTCTGGCGAAGATAAGAAATGGTGAATCGTTCGAAAAGCTTGCAGGCAAGTATTCTGATGACACTTCAACCAAAACCAAGGGCGGCGACCTCGGCTTCTTTGAACGAAGACAAATGGTACAGGCATTTGATGAAGTTGCTTTTAGCATGAAAGTCGGTGAAGTATCGGACTTGGTACAGACAAATTTCGGTTATCATATTATTAAGGTAACAGGTAAAAAAGATTACCCTCCTTTTGATGAAGAAAAAGAGAATCTGAAAAAGATTTACCAGAAACAAAGATATAATGCAGATTATGCGGCATATATTGATTCCTTGAAATCCCGGGATAACTATGTATTTAACGAAGTAACAGTTGATGCAATAGTTAATAACTGTGACTCTACACGTTTCGGTGTTGAATATCCTAATCCTGATTCGATTAAAGGGTTGATAGTATTTTCTTATGCTGACAAAAACTTAAGCGCCAAAGATTTTCTTGATGAAGTAAATCATGATTCTGATTTTATGGGTAAACCTATCTTTCTTAAGTCGGAAGTTATGAAGGCGGTGAAAAAACTTACCGAAGATAAGCTAATGGAAGAAGCAGCTTTGAATCTGAATAAAACCGATCCGGGCTTTGCCTCGTTGATGAATGATTATAAAGACGGAGTTTATATATTTAAACTTCAGGAAGATGAAGTTTGGAACAAGCTTCATGTTGATAGTGCGGATGTATATAATTATTGGACAGAGCACAAGGGTGATTATATGTGGCCCGATAGAATAAGCTTCGGTGAGATTTTCTCTATGCGCGATTCCCTGATCCAAAAATATTACGGTTGGCTGCAGGAGGGCGCAGACTTCGATAGCCTTGCTACTTTATACACTGAAAGACCCGGTAAAAAGAAAGACCACGGAAGATATAATCTGCAGGATGTGAATTTTTCCGATCTTTCGAGAGAAGCAAACAAACTCGAAAATCCGGGCAACTTCTCCAAACCCGTTCCGTTCTCAGGCGGTTATTCAATCTTCAAACTATTTGAAAGAGAACCTGCCGGGGTAAAATCATTTGAAGAAGTTAGGGCAGAAATTGCCGGGCTGCTTCAGGAGAAGGAGAGTAAGAAACTTGAAAATGAGTATATAACAAAATTAGAAAACAGGTATCATCCGGTCATCTTTTATGATGAAATTGAAAAGGCATTTAAACCTAGAAAAGAAGATTAGTCTGTTCGTAATTGCCGCAGCCCTTTTTTCGGGTTGCGGCAACGAGCAGGAAAAAACAGATTATGTTGCGAGGGTTAATAATTCGTTTTTAACGCGGGATGAATTTTCGCACATTATCGATACATCGGTTGCAAGCAATGTTCAGAAAAATGAAGTGATCAGAAACTGGATTGACCGGGAGCTTGTTTATCTGCAGGCAAAAAAAGAAGGCATTACCGGCAACAAAGAATATAACATGCTAATTAAAGATTCCGAAAAAGAATTAGCGGGTTCTTTCCTCATTAAAAAAATCTCGTCGGGTACAAAATTAAATTATGCAGAGAGTGATATCCTTAAATATTTTGAACAGCATAAAGATGAATTCCGGCTGAACTCCAATTCATTCTTTCTTAATTTAATAAGTTTTTCTGATGAAGATAAAGCTGTTGAATTCAGAGCGATGCTGCTTAACAGTAATTGGGAAAAAGCAGTAAATGCTTTCCGGGGTGATTCTTCAATAGAAGAAATTCATTCAAATATTTTTCTGAGAGAGGAAGATATCCATCCTGTAAAAGTAGCGCGTGTGGTTAAAAGATTATACCCACCTGAAATTAGCATTGTTATTTCCGATTCTGAAAGATATTATACGATTGTTCAATTATTAGGCAAATATGCTAAAGGTACTTTGCCGCCGTTTAAAATTATAAAACCCGAAGTGAAGGAAAGATTTATAGATGAAAAAACAAAAGAGGTGGTTGATCAATACATTCGCAGTCTCTATTCAACTAACGATATTGAAGTAAAGTATTAGGAAGTTTTAATGAAGCTAAAATTAATTCCGGTATTGCTGTTATTCATCAGCACTGTATTTGCACAGGAAGTGCTTGATCGCATCGTGGCTGTAGTTGACAATGAAATTATTCTGCAAAGCGAATTAGATTTTCAGGTGAACATTTTTGCCGCACAGAGAAAGATAGACCCGAAAACACCAGGGCTGAAAAACCAGATTCTGCAGAATATGATAGATGAAAAACTTATTTATGCCCAAGCGCAGGTCGACTCTATTACCGTAACCGATGAAGAAATTGGGCAGCGGATTGACTACCAGATACAGGTATTCAAGCAGCAGTACGGGTCTATCAAGAGAATTGAAGAATTGTACGGGATGAGCATTGAAAGAATAAAAAGAGAGCTGAAAGACGATGTGGAAAAAAACCTTATGGTTCAGAAATTACAGCAGAAGATGTTCGGAACAGTTGAAGCATCGAGACGTGAAGTTGAAGAGTTTTTTGAGACGTATAAAGACAGTATCGGGATGATTCCTGAGAAGCTGAAAATATATCACATCTTCAGGAATCCTAAGGCATCGAGCTTAGCAAAGAAAAAAGCGAGAGAACTTGCAGAAGCATTGCTCGATTCTATTAAAGCTGGAGCAGACTTCTCGGAGCTGGCAAAGAAATATTCTAAAGATCCCGGAAGTGCCGCTCAGGGAGGTGATCTCGGGTTTGTGAAGAGAGGGGTTTTCTATCCCGAATTTGAAGCCGTCGCTTTCTCTCTAGCCAAAGGTCAAATCTCCGATGTTGTTGAATCTCCGGTCGGGTTCCACATTATCCAGCTTCTCGAAAGAAGAGGCGAATCGATTCACACACGTCATATACTTATTAAAATTGAACCGGATGATCAGGCAGACCTTAGAACTATTGAATTTCTTTCCGCAATAAGAGACAGCATTATTAACGGCGACGGTACGTTTCAGGAGTACGCAAAAAAATATAGCGAAGATAAAGAAACCGCAGCTTTCGGCGGCGAGCTGGGCACATACTATATAAATCAGCTCGATAAAAATCTGCTGGATATTGTTTCCAAGCTGAAACCCGGCGAAATAAGTTTCCCCCGCCGTATAGATTACGGACCGGGAAATTATGGCTATCAGATAGTTTATCTTGAATCACGAATTCCTCAACACCCGGCAGACATTAATGAAGATTATAAGGAAATTAAAAAGCTTGCGAATGAATTAAAAAAACAAAAAGAGTACGACAAGTGGATTAAGGAATTGAAGAAGAAAATTTACTGGGAGATTAGGATATAATTGCTTCCTTTCACATTACCGAAATCATTTTTTTTATTTAGAAACCCGGAATAAATTTGAAAGATCAAACAGCCAAACAAGACGTTGAGTTAGTTGAAAAACTAAATGCTAAAATAAATCAGGTTAAAAGCGAAATTGCAAAAAGGATTGTCGGGCAGGATGAAATAATCGACCAGCTTCTTATATCTTTTTTTTCAGGCGGTCATTGCCTGCTTGTTGGTGTACCCGGGCTGGCAAAAACACTGCTTATAAAAACCTTAGCTGAAGTTATGAATTTGAAATTCAGCCGCATTCAATTTACGCCTGATTTAATGCCGAGCGATATTACAGGAACTGAAATTCTTGAGGAAGACCAGTTGACTAAAAAGAGAGATTTCAGATTTATATCGGGACCCGTTTTCGCAAACATTATTCTCGCGGATGAAATTAACAGAACTCCTCCAAAAACACAGGCAGCTTTACTTGAGGCAATGCAGGAACACAAGGTAACTGCCGCCGGAACTACTTATCAATTACCCGAACCGTTTTTTGTTCTTGCCACTCAAAACCCGATTGAACAGGAAGGAACATATCCTTTGCCCGAAGCACAGTTGGACAGGTTTATGTTCAATCTCTGGCTTGAGTATCCTTCGTTTGATGAAGAGATAAAAATTGTTGAAACCACCACAAGCCAGTATGATGCGAACCCTGAAAAAGTTCTGAATGCAGATGAAATAATTGAATTTCAGAAACTCGTACGAAGAGTTCCCGTTGCCGAAAATGTAATTCAGTTTGCGGTAAAAACTGCTAATATGACCC
Organism: bacterium BMS3Abin03; assembly: GCA_002898075.1. Lineage (GTDB taxonomy): Bacteria > Bacteroidota > Ignavibacteria > Ignavibacteriales > Ignavibacteriaceae > BMS3ABIN03. The sequence goes on along the minus strand of BDSV01000128.1, from coordinate 3,594 downwards.
GACCAACAAATGGGAATTCCCTTCAATTCATTAAAGATTGGGTTACATGGGGCGCAGGACCCAGAGCATCCCAGTATTTGATTCTTGCAGCAAAAACCCGTGCTATTATGCAAGGCAGGTTCACACCTAATATTGATGATGTTAAAATTGCAATGCTTCCTGTTCTGCGCCACAGAATCATCACTAACTTCAGCGCTGAAGCTGAAGGAATCGGTTCCGTAGAAGTAATCGATAAACTGAGTGAAGAATTCTAAATTCCCGTAGCGCGGGACAATGTCCTGCGACTTCCCTAAAAAAGGTGATTGACGAACACCCATTAACGATTTTTGATTTTATAAGTTTTCTCTATGTGCCAGTCACCTGAGAGTATACCGGCTCAGAGGTGACTGGCACTTATACCTGTAATGATGAAGAAATCACAAAAATCAAATCTCAAACAAATTCCAATCATCAATCAGCAAACAACAAAAATAAATTAAAGTTTTAGTATTGGAATTTGAGAATTGGAAATTTAAAAAATGTCACGTGGCGCAGGATAATTATCCTTCGTGCACCAATGTAACATTTTACTGTTATGTTTTGGTTTTTATATTTTACTTCGTTGTTGGCAGGACACTGTCCTGCCCCACGAAAACTTTTTATAATCCTACAAAAAAATTGATTTTATGAGGATAGTTTCTTACGTTTATTTTTATTTACAAAAAGCGAGTTGAAAAATGAAAAAGATTTATTTACTAAGTATTCTTTTTGTTTTTTCGGCTGTAAGTTTCAGCCAGACTTTCTTAAACTCAAATCGGGATAAAGATGGAAGAAATTATTTTTCATTCAATTACCAACCATTATTAACAAGGTCGGTAAATCAGATTACACCCGATTGGATTTACGATACAAAAGCTCCTATCCTTTCAAGCTTAAAATCAGCCGATGTTGACGGGGACGGGATAAAGGAAATTATAATTTCTACTTATGATACAACAGACGGCAATTCTTATGGAGCCGGTTTGATTTATATTTTAAATATTGATGGAACCGATTTGGATGGATGGCCCTTAAGAATGGTTGGGGCACCAATACCTGCTACGGTTTCTATTGGTGATATAAATAATGATGACAGTCTGGAACTTGTTGTGGGAAGCTGGAATAAATTATATGTATATGATTCACAGGGAAATAATGTTCCTGGCTTCCCAAAGAATTATGGTACAAGCCAGACATCCACCTTGTTTGATCTTGATAAGGACGGAACGCTTGAAATTATTTATCCTTCCGACGATAAAAATTTATACATATTCAAATACGATGGTACTCTGCTTACCGGTTGGCCGCAGTCTCTCACTGAATTACCCGGATCACCCGCTGTGGCTGATATTGATAATGATGGTGAGTATGAAATTGTAGCCGGAACATTCAAGGGGCCCGTTGGACCCGACCCGTTTAAGCTTTACGCATGGGAAATTGATGGAAATATAATAAATGGTTTTCCTGTCAGCTTATCCGGTGTAATTAAATCTACACCCGCAATCGGTGATCTGGATAATGATGGTACTAAGGAAATAGTTGTAATCTCGTATGATGATACAAATGATGACAGCTTATATGTCTTCGATGCGGGAGGAAATTTGAAAACAGGTTTCCCGGTTGGTGTACGATATGCACGTTTATCTTCTCCGGCGCTGGGCGATATTGATGGTGATGGAGATCTTGAAATTTTAGTTGGCGGACTTGATAATAGTACAGAAATGCTTTACGGCTTTCATCATGACGGTTCGGTAATACAAAATTTTCCCGTTCCGTTGAATCACCCGGGAAGCGTAACTAATATAAACAACTCTCCGGTTATAGGCGATATCGATGGAGATACAACTTCAGTTGAGATTATAGTTAAGGCAAACGATTATATTTTTGCCATTCATCAGGATTCTACACTTGTAAACGGATTCCCTTATTTTATTGATGATGAAAATCAATCGGCAACGCACAGTCCTTCCCCGCTGATAGATGATTTTGATAATGATGGTGATGTCGAATATGTATTTGCGTCCATTCCCGGTAAGATTCACTTTTTTGATCCGGAAACGGCATATAATAAAAACTTTGAGTTCTGGAATTCTTATAAACATGATATGCAGAACACAGGCGCAATCTTTTCGATACCGATATTTACAGATGTAGATGAAATTAATAGTGCTGTACCATCTGAATTTATTTTGTCGCAGAATTATCCCAATCCATTTAACCCAAGCACAAAAATAAAATTTACAATTGCAAAGTCTCCCCTCCCTGGAGGGGACGGAAGGGGTGGGTTGCAGTTTGTAAAACTCGTTGTGTATGATCTTCTCGGGAATGAAGTTGCAACTTTAGTTAACGAAGAAAAACCTGCGGGAACTTACGAAGTTGAGTTTGATGCGAGCAGATTATCGAGTGGAATTTACTTCTATCAATTACAGGCAGGTTCATTAATCGAGACAAAGAAAATGATTCTCCTTCGCTAAAGTTGCCGAGGATAAGTTTTAATAAAATAAGTGAATAGTATTTATAAGAGGCTATCTCAAAAGTACTGGTTTTTTGTCATTCCAGTGTTTCAAAGGAATCCATCGGGAAAAACGGGAATTTAAAACTTTATAATAAAATGGATTTCCACTTCTCCTGTCGGCGGGCAAGGTTTGTGGGAATAACAATCTTGTAAAACTTATTTTTAAGACAGTCTCATTTGTTTGCCTAATAACAATTCTACAATTCATAAGTGAGGTGTAAATTTCTTTTGCGGCTGTTTTAATTAGGGCTGAAACCGGAATGGCGAGAAGTATTCAAATATACTTTGCAAAGAATGAAATTCAACTAACAGGTCGTCCATACGAATCCGATAACTTTCACTAATATTAGGAGATATGCAGAAATTACGACCAGCCGGATATATTTCCCGAAATACTTTTAAGGATTTGGACGAAAAATTAGCCGGATTTACCTTGCATTCAATTGCATTAACATTAAGCCCATCTTTTTTAATTACAAAATCTATTTCACGTCCCGACTTATCACGCCAAAAGAATAAATTATTTTCCTGTTCAATTGTTCGAAGCGTATCGAGTACAAGATGTTCCCAAAGCAGCCCGCGGTCCTCTTCTCTAATACTATCCCAGCCCTTTATAAAAGATACAAAACCTGTATCGAATGCATAACACTTAGGTCTGCGTGTTATTTCCCTTCTGCCGCTGCCGTGGAAAGGTGGTAATAGAAAAACTGCATGAGCTATTGTCATTGCTTCAATATGTATTTTAACTGTGGGACGGCTTAACCCGCTCAATTTTGCTAATTGAGTAAAATCAATCAGACCACCGCTTTGGCGAAGAAGCAGATGTAATAACTTTATAAACCCTATACGATTGCGGACGCTGAATAACTCCTGTATATCACGGGCATAAAAACTATCTATCCATTCTGAAAAAAAGGAGGGATCTTTTTTTGCGGAGAGTAAGGGTTCCGGCAATCCTCCATGAAGTAAACGTTTGTCAAGTTCCTTTACACCGAAATAAGAGACACATTCATTCCACAACACAGGGGTTAAATATATTGTGAACTTTCTGCCCGTGAGAG
>BDSV01000127.1 GCA_002898075.1 bacterium BMS3Abin03 | reverse complement strand
TCTCTTCCCGCAAAAGTCGGGACAGGTAAAAAGAGAGAAGAACATGGAAAAATCCAAAAACCAAATAGGAATTGTATTATAACTTCTCCACAAATTAAATGCACAGTAAATAATTGCCGGGTTAATAAGTTAATCTATTCTTTGTTCTTCACATAGATTAATTTAAATCGTCCCTTCGGACTCTCACGTTGTTCAATTTCAAACTTTTTAATCGATTTAATCAGCGGAGTTAACTTTTGGAAGCCATAATTTCTGGAATCGAAATTTGGTTGTTTTTTCTGTAGAAGATTTCCAACATCGCCTAAAAAAGCCCAGCCCTCATCATCTGCCAAATCGGAAATAGTAGAAGAAATCAGTTTAATTACTTTGGGAGTTATTTTATCGATGTTGCTTTTTTGTGAGGACTTGCTCTCGGTAAATTCCGATTCACTTCCCTCAGATTTGTATTTAAGAATTTCAATATAAATGAATTTATCACAAGCAACTATAAATGGTTCCGGTGTTTTCTTTTCGCCAATTCCAAATACCTGCATTCCGGCTTCCCTAAGCCGTGTGGCTAACCGGGTAAAATCACTGTCGCTGGAAACCAGGCAGAAACCATTTACTTTTTCCGAATACAGAATATCCATCGCATCGATAATCATTGCGGAATCGGTAGCATTTTTTCCTTTTGTATATCCATATTGCTGAATTGGTGTTATAGCATTTTCGAGAAGGATATTTTTCCACTTTGAGAGTTTTGGCTTTGTCCAGTCCCCGTAAATTCTTTTTATGGTAGGATTACCATACTTGGCGATTTCTTCCATCATCTCTTTTACATAAGCAGATGGGATGTTATCTCCGTCTATTAATACTGCGAGTTTTAAATCCATAAAATTTACCAAACATTCTGTTTTATCAAATATAATTATAATACAGTTTAAATATGTTAAAAATAATTTTTGTACACAAAGTATTGTAAAATATAATTCTGAAGAAACTTTAATAAAATTTCTATATATACCTTTTACAAATTGGTTTTCGGATTTTGGTTTTATTATAAACTCACCTTTATCATCTCTTCCCGCAAAAGTCGGGACAGGTAAAAAGAGATGAATTTATTGTAAAATCCGAAAACCAATTAAAATAGTGCACATAAAGAAACACTTTATCGCATTTCTTTATGTTATTATAATTTTTGATTCTTAGTATTAACTTTTTTAGTATTTTTTGATTTCTTAATATAATTCCAGCTAAAATTTCAAACTCAATTTTATCTCCGCCCGTTTACCGCTGAGTCTGTTTTCCCCCTCGCAGGAATAATATTGATGTTGCGAGGTTTATTTGCGTGACATTTACAACTTAATTTAATTGTTGGCTCAAGTCAAGTGTTATTTTTTTTGTTTACAATCCTAAAAAAATGAATTTGAAAAAAAGTCAAAAACAACTTAAGTTTTTACAGCATATTCGATGGTATTAAAAATTCTTCCTAAAGACTTTTTCACATTTTAATCCATAAATTATAATTCCAAATCCTTGCATTTATAAATATATTTTCAGAATTTCAACTTTAATTATTCCACATATTCTATCATTCACAAGGAGTTTTGGTTTATGGCTGAAAATAATTCTACCGAATCCACTATCCAACCTTATGTTCCCGCCGACAAAAAAATGAAAGAATTAACTTTTAAATCTCTCTCACTCGGTATTCTGTTAGCAATGATACTCGGTTCTGCTAATGTTTACCTTGGCTTAAAAGCAGGTATGACCGTTGCAGCTACCTTTCCTGCTGCAGTTATTGCAATGGCGGTTCTAAGGATATTTAAAGGCAATGTGCTTGAAGAGAACATTGCCCGTACCACTGCATCTGTAGGCGAAGCTTTGGCAGCAGGTGCAATATTTACAATCCCGGCATTCGTAATCAGCGGTGTATGGGATGAATTTAACTATTGGGAAAGCACCGTTTTGATGCTCGTCGGCGGAGTGCTCGGTGTGCTTCTTATTACAATTTTAAGAAGAACATTAGTAGGCGATAAATCATTGCCTTTTCCCGAAAGCCAGGCATGCACCGAAATTGTAAAAGCAGGGCAGGGAGGTAACACCGGTGCAAAATATGTTTTTGCCACGCTCGGTTTAGGTTCGCTCATCGAAGTTTTTAAAAACGCAAACGGTATTACATTAATTAAAGATACCGTAAAAGGATTTTGGCAGTTTGGTATTTCAAAAATCAGCTTGGTTAACAGCAAGGCGGAGGTAGTATCCGAAATAAAACAAAAAGGCGGTTTCCTTGCAATAAGTCCTACGGCATCGCCGGCATTTTTGGGTGTCGGATACATCATCGGTTTTCGTTTATCTGCAATTACTTTTTCAGGCGGTGTCTTCGGATGGGTATTCTTAATGCCGATAGTTTTGTTTTTAATGTATAACGATTTAAGCGGGGTGGTTGCTCAAAACGGGGGCGACTGGCTTTCGGTTGCGGGGCTTGCTTACAATGCTACCGTAAAACCTATTGCTGTCGGCGGTATGCTGGTTGGTGCATTTTATACTCTTTTCAGTATGCGCAAAAGTTTAATTGAAGGTGTGTGGAAAGGGTTCAAGGATATTAAGGCGGCAAAAGGACAGGAAGGGAAAGAAGAATTACGAACCGAAAAAGACCTTCCATTTAAAATGGTTCTTATTTCTGTAGGCGTAATTATTTTGGTGATGATAGGCGTTTATAGTATTTTTATTCACACATTCGAGGCAGCATTATTGGCGGGAATTGTAATGGCGGTTGCCGCTTTTGTTTTTGCTGCTGTCGCGGGCTACCTGGTCGGCATAATCGGAAGTTCATCCAATCCTATATCAGGGTTAACTTTATCAACATTACTAATTGCAGCAGTATTAATGGTTCTGGTTGGAATGAAGGGCAATCCCGGAATTATCGCTGCGTTAGCCGTTGCTTCTGTAGTTTGCGTTGTCGCAGGTGTTTCGGGTGATATGATGCAGGATTTGAAAATCGGTCAGTTGCTCGGGGGTACGCCATGGAAAATGGAGCTTGGCGAGATGATCGGGGTTGTTTTCGCTTCGATGATACTCATCTTCCCGATTATTTTACTTAACGAGGCAAACGGAATTGGAAGCGATGCATTACCTGCTCCACAAGCCGGACTAATGGCAATGGTTGCAAAAGGCATTGTAGGAGGCGAAATGGCATGGCCGCTTGTAATTGCAGGAATGTTCTTCGCAGTTGCACTTATACTCATCAAATCTCCCTCACCAATGTTAATTGCCGTAGGAATGTATCTTCCTTTTCAAACGACATTTGCAATTTTCATCGGCGGGATAATTAAATATGCAGTCGATAAAATTGCAGAGAATAAAAACGCTACAAAAGAGGAAACAGAGGTTGTGAATAATACCGGTTTGCTTTTGGCTTCGGGTTTAGTTGCCGGCGAAGCTCTGGTAGGAATTGTTTTGGCAGGATTTGTAGGTGCGGGAATTAGCTTAAAACATGTTTTCGGTATCCCGGAAGCTTTTGAGGGCTACTGGGTCTTAGGGCTTGTGGTCTTTGCTATTCTCGCTTATGTATTGATTAAATATCCTCTGAAAGAATTGATGATGAGCAGAAGTAAATCGAAACAGGATAACTAAAAATTGTTCTTAATTTAGAAAAGGGAATCAGGCGTAAATTAAGTTTGGTTCCCTTTTATTTTAAATATAAAAGTTAATCGCATAGAATTTAAAAATGTTAAAACCGTTAATAATTCAGGTTATCATTTTAGTAACACCGAGATGTTTTCGTCGAACGGTTTCACAAAAACAGCGGTTAACACGGGTAAAAGTTAAAAAACTTGAACGAAGAAAAAATATCGGTATTGAATATTAAAAAAGAACCTTCGGCATTGTTCCGCTGGTTGATACTTGTTTTTATTAGTCTTGCTATGTTCGGCAACTACTATATTTACGATAGTATCTCGCCGCTGGCTGATGTACTTACGAAACAATTGGGTTTTAACGATTCGGACATCGGTTTGCTGGTGGGTATATACAGTGTTCCGAATATTTTTATGGTTCTTATCGGCGGAATGATAATTGACCGGTTCGGAACGAGAAGCTCTACATTTGTTTTTGCTCTTTTGTGTATGATAGGTGCGTTTATTACTGCATTTTCGGGCGGGGTTCTTTTCATAATGGCTCTCGGTCGCTTGATTTTCGGGTTGGGAGCCGAATCGATGATCGTAGGGATTACAACGGTTATCGGAAGGTGGTTTAAAGGCAAGCAGCTTTCTTTTGCTTTCGGATTAAACCTTACAATTGCCCGTCTCGGCTCTTTTACAGCTTTCAATTCACCTACCTGGGCAAGAAGTTTTTATGATAATTGGCAGGCGCCGTTAATTATTGCCGTACTGTTCGGTGTTCTTTCGGTTGCTTCTATTGTTATTTATTGGGGTATGGATGTTTATGCAGAAAAAAGTTATTCTTTTCACAGGGTGCCTAAACAGGATAAGTTTAATTTTAAAGAATTACTTTCTTTCAATACATCTTTCTGGTACATCGTTCTGCTGTGTGTTACATTCTACTCTGCAATTTTTCCGTTCGAAACTTTTGCGGTAAAGTTCTTTATCGAAGTTCACCATACTACCCGCGCCCACGGTGGATTTTTACTAAGTATGATTAAAATCTTCGCAATGGTCTTTTCACCCTTGTTCGGTCTGCTTTCCGATTATATAGGGCATCGCTCATTACTAATGATGTTCGGGTCATTCCTGTTGCTGCCCGTTTATTTAATGATGGCATACACCGATGTAAACCTGTATATTCCAATGGCAATGATGGGTATTTCATTTTCTCTTATTCCGGCTATTATGTGGCCCTCCGTTGCAATTATAATCGATGAAGTTAAACTCGGTACCGCTTACGGTCTGATGAGCATGGTTCAGAATATAGGTTTAGCCGGCTTCAATTTCTTAATCGGCTGGACAAATGATTACAGCGGCGGTTATAATTTAGGGATGTGGATTTTCTCATCATTAGGATTTTTTGGATTAATTTTTGCATATTTGTTAAGACGCAATGAATTAAGTCCGCAAGGACATGGTCTGGAGCAGGGGATTAAAAGAAAATCATAATTTTTAAATTGTATTTATGAGCAGGATCTAAAAAGATTAATTAAGAGAAAATCGAATTGGCTTAAAAAACTGATTTATTAAACAATGCATTTAGAGTCAAAGAATGAGGACTACATGCGAAAAATAGTTACTTTTATGATGGGGGTACTGTTTATTTTAACTTTCAACACATCTATAAAAGCACAAAATGATTGCTGTGGTTTAGGCTCAATATTTCAAAATATGATGCAGAGCGGAATTTTCGGAGGCTACGGTATACAGAAATTCAGTGCCGAGGGTTTGAACAATTATATTCACAACACACCGGGTCTGGATCAGAATTTCAAGGAGTTTGGAACCGCCTGGGGCTGGAGAGCAGGAGCTAATATTTTGGGTTTCAGAAGTAGTGATATTTTAGTTGCTCTCAAATTTTATTTTCAGTCGGTTTCCGAATCACAGGAAGCAGATGGAACCTATGATGGAGTACCGGCGACCGAGAAGCTGAAACTCGATATTAATAGCTGGAATGTTGGAATGAGTCTTTCTTACATCCTGAATCCTAATTTTGATCTTAGGATTTTCGATATTTATCTTACC
>BDSV01000126.1 GCA_002898075.1 bacterium BMS3Abin03 | reverse complement strand
TCACCTTTTTGATATGGGTATATTAAACCAAAATGATGGCAGCATAAAGAAAATTTGGGGAAGTAATTCAAATGATATTTATTTTGTCGGCAATAAGGGAACAATAGTTCACCGGATAAACGGACAGTGGGAAAAGATAGAAAGCGGGACGGATTTGGATATAAACGACATATGGGGAGATTATAATGAGAAAACCGGAAAGTGGGAGATATTGGCTGTTGCTTCAAATATATTACAAAGCTTTGAAAAAGAAGTGATTCAAATAAATGGAAGAAGTGCAGAAGTTTTAAATAAAGAAGGTATAGATGAAACTTTGAGTAGTGTTTGGTTCAAATCAAACAGAAAATACTATGTGGCCGGTTCAGGTATTTATGAAAAAAGTAATCTTAATGAAGAGACCTGGAAGGGTGATCCGCTGGATATTACAAACTACTTTATTTATAAATTCAGAGGCGTATCACTTAATGATATAGTGGCTGCGGGAGGAGTTGGCGAGGTACTCCATTTCAATGGAATTTCCTGGAAGAGTTATTTTGAGGAAGCTGGCTTAAACTATGGAAATTATTATTCAACAACTATAAAAGATAATATGATAGCTGTAGTAGGTGTTGACGCGCCAAAAGCAGCAATAACAATAGGAATTAGGCAATAAATGAAAGGAGTTAAAAATGGTACGATCACCGCCTAATAAAAATAACTGAGCGATAGTGTAGCAGCACCATCGCTCAGAAAATACAAATAAATTGGCTATGGATTTATTTCACAGAAGTGAAATGCGCCGTTTTATTTGCAATTGCAAATCTATAAATAAATTATACAATTTCAATAGCAATTAAGGAGATATAAAATGAAATCTTTCATAAACTTTATCGTTTTTATTGTACTTTGGCTATTTTTGGCAAATAGTATTTTTGGGCAAAGTGTTTACAGCCGCTGTCCTGACTATCAAATAGATATAAGAAAAACTGGGAATCAATCAACAGTGTCTCAGGGGGGATTAAAGCATATTGCTGATTGTAATACAACATTTGGTTATTCTATCGGTAAAAACGGATCTACAAGAATGAGAGGCATATATCAATGGGATATTTCTGAAATACCTGATGGATCAACTATAAATAGTATAACTTTAGAATTCAGTTATGAAGTTTATTATTATGATGAATGTAATCTTGAATATTTTAATGTTGGATTAGACATTACTTTACCTAATTTGGATCTGGATGAATTGTATGATTCCACAAACTACACGCAAACGGGAATTGGTTATGGTTTCGGGAGTCAATTTACTAACCATATAGTTTCTACAACATTCACTGGTCAACAAGACCCTTTTATTAAAGCTTTTAAAAATTCTCTTGCAGAAGGCTTTTTTACATTAGGTGTTGCATGGAGGTATGATGGTCCGAATGCAGGAGATGCTCAATGGACAGTTTATCCTACAATTAATACAATTACTGTCGATTATACATTACCTAATCAACCTGTTACTATTGATCAAAGACTTAGCACGGGTCAACAAGTAGGTGTGCTTAGAAAATGGGAGGGAAACCAATTTTCCGATCCTCCATTTAATCCCGGCACTCAATTTAATTTCCCTGTAACGTCATTACAAACAATACTTGGTGATCAGACAATTATATCAAATCAAAAATATAATAATTGGAATGAGCTACCTGATGTTACAAATTTCCATAAGTTCACAATTAATTCAGGGACAACCCTTCTACTTTCAAATTTTAATCCAATATATTCTGGAATAACAATCAAAAACTCTCTGGAAGGAACAACAGCAGATGGTGGCTCTGTTCAATTCGCTGATCCCTGGTTTATCGATTATCCCGATCCTCAGTTTGGAAATACCCGCAGAAACAGAGGGATGAACGATGCAGTTTGGAGAACGCGTCCCTCACCCTTTAATCCTAACTATAATGATCCTTATGAATATGGTCAAGCTTACCAGGGTGTGTTTTTGGAACAAGACCCTAACTTTTTGCCAGATATTCCAAACTACTCCGTAGGCTCGGTAGAGGGACAGACAATAAGCGTGCATAACCAGGATAGGAAATTCTACCATTACAAATGGGATGGTACGGATGTTAGCTTCCAAAACCCAAATGCTGTACAAACAGGAGTTGTGTTCCACACGGTTAATTCAGTTGCAACCGATGTGCTAAAAGGTAATCTTATGTCGGATGATCAAAACGGTATAAGCAGCAGCTCACAGAGAAAAATGGTAAGGACGGATAACGGCATTTACCACGTTGTTTACGAGTCGATGGGTAACGTTTGGTACACTTACAGCTTGACGGCTAATTTCCAGGGAGACTGGTCAGAAGATGAAATGGTTCTACCTGATGCCAAAAACCCTTCGCTGGATTATGAGGGAAACACAATAAAAATTGTTTGTGAAATTCACTATTCCGGCGATGCGCAAATATGGCTGCTTACTTATGAACCGCAATCAAACGGAGGATATGAAAATACAGAAGTTGAAGTAGTAACGACATACCCCGATAGTTACTTCGGCAATGCAAAACCGGTTATCTCTTATACAAATGATGCAATATTTATTGCCTACAGGAAAAACACCACCGAAGGAATAAAACAAAGAACTAAATTTAATAATAACGGCTGGTATTGGGACTCTGAAGCTACAATTCCCGGGACCGGTCAATACAGTAGTGATCCGTCAATAGCAGGAAACAATACCGAGGTACATATAGTATTTGCAAAACCGGGTAAAATAATGTACGAAATGGCTTATATGCAGGGATATAATTGGCTGTTTGCTTACCTGTCAGATATTTCAAACGGCAGCGGGTTTAAAACTAACAAGTATCCATCGATAAGCTTTTCCCACAACCAACATCTTTATGCCATTATAAGCTGGCTTGGTATTTATGACGCTGCTATGCAGAAAAGAAGTGCAAAGCAGCAAGGGGGCATCACCCCTTTCCGCCGTTATGCTGCAGTTACAAAAGTGGGGTCTGGTTCTTACTGGGGAAGTTTTAATAACTTTGGTGATAATGTCGAATACACAAATAATAATTCTATAAATTCAGACCCCGGAAGTATAATAAGCTGGAGTGAGCAGAACGGTCAATATTCTAAATTTGTTAAGAGGTTGGGCTCCGGTACTTATGATGCAGTTCAACCTTTAAGCACAAACGGAATACAACCTTTTGTTAGCAATGGCTCGTCATTCCAGGATATTAAAGCAATGGTCTTTAATACTTCTACGAGTGCACCTTATTTGTTAAACAAATGCACAAATGATTTCTCATTACAGTCATTAGCTAAAAGTAATGAGGATGAAACAATTGATTTAAGCTACGGAAGGTCCGGTGTAATTGAAAAAGAAGGTATCGAGTTTCTTTTCAATGTGGGTGACATTCTTGTTGACGGTGAAGCCGTTAAGTTTGTTGTACGGGCAGATACTTTACCTGTAAATACGATTGAAGAGCTTAACTCCGCCGTAGTAACCGAGCCGTTTTACTTGAACCAGCAAACAGAATTAATCTTTTCAAACTACTATTATGTGGTCAATCCCGAATGGGCAGATTCGCTCTTGTCTAATGATTTCTCGGTGAATTTCAAATGTGAGCTGGTTAAAGCTTCTACAAATGAAATTGTTGGAACATTCGATAACATAACTTATAACAAAACAAACGTGGAAAAATATGATAATCCTGGTTTTCTTGTTGATTGTTCGGGAATTGAGCAGGGCAATTATTACTTCAGATTAACAACCACGTTAAACGGTGAAGCAAACTTATATTTAACAGATATTCAAAGAGACAATTACCTACTTCAGAAAGGAAATTTAATAGGTAGAACATTTAAGGGCGAGCCAATCCCTGAAGTTTATTCACTCGAGCAAAACTACCCGAACCCCTTCAATCCATCAACAACAATCAGGTATCAACTTCCACAGGATGGTTTAGTGACACTAAAAATTTACGATATTTTAGGCAGGGAAGTAACAACATTAGTAAACGAAGAAAAAGCAAAAGGCAGGTACGAAGTAAACTTCAACGCAACTAATCTTGCAAGCGGTGTTTACCTGTACAGATTAAAAGTAAATGATTATGTTAACACGAAGAAGATGCTGTTGCTAAAGTGATTTTATCGGTTATGCAGTAATCCCGATTTTCGGGGAATTTGCTCACATACACTTTTGTAAGGCGACCTGACAGGTCGCCTTATTTACCTAAGAATATAATTCTTAAGTTTGATAATTAACAATTATAGTTAGGATTTTGGAATTTTGATATTGGTGCTTATTTGTTATTTGTGTTTTGATTATTGAAATTTTCTCATCAGTTTATCTTTCTTTTATTTTTTTTAAAAGACTTAAGCTTTAATAAAAATAAATTCCTTATAGATTTAGTACAAAAACAGGCGAATGTTACCGGTCACACTGCTGCACTTCAAACATTTTTCTTAACTCGTTAATGTCTTTCGTCTTTCCCAAAGCAAGCATTAGTTTTACCCTTGCTTTCTGTCCGTTCAAATAATCTGCGAAAATTACACCGAGATTATGTAGATGAATACCTGCACCGGGATAGCTGTAAATGTAATCTGTCTCACCGGCAGGACAACGGGATACAAGCACAACCGGAATTCTTTTTTCAGTTACATATTTTATCCCCTCAAATGCAGCCGGCGGTACATTTCCTACGCCCAAAGCTTCTACAACTAATCCTTCCGCTCCGCTGTTGGCAGAATGTTTAAAAAACTTTTCATCCATTCCGGCATAAACCGTAATCAGATTAACATTGGTATTTATTTTATCGGTGTTTAATATTTCTAAACATCTTGGTAAACGGTTGTAGATAACTCTTCCTTTATCAACAAATCCAAGCGCACCAAAATCCAAACTCTGAAAAGTATCAATTTGGTGGGCGTAAATTTTTGTTACTTCACTTGCAGCGTTTATCTCTCCGTTCAAACAGACAAGCACACCTAAGTTTTTTGAATTTTCATTCAGGCAAACATTTATTGAGTCGGTTAGATTTTTCGGTCCGTCCCAATCCGGTTCCGAACTGTTTTTCATAGACCCCGTAACAACAATTGGTATTTCCGTATTAATTGTAAGATCGAGTAAGTATGCCGTTTCTTCGAGTGTATCGGTTCCGTGTGTTACAACTATTCCGTCACAACCGTTACCTTCCAGCTTGCTTTTGATTTGCTTTGATAATTCCAACATCAATTCGGGAGTTATATGAGGACCCGGATAATTGCCAAAATCGTAACACTCTATGTTTGCAAGATTTTTTGCTGAAGGAATTTTGTTAATTAATTCATCGCCTGAATAGCGTGGAATTGCACCGCCCGTTTCGGGGTCGATCATCATTGAAAACGTTCCGCCGGTAAATACGATTAAAATGTTTTTCATTCTAAAACCAATTATTGTTTATTACTAAATATAAATAATTACTGGAATCCTTTGCAAAGCACCTATAAAGTAACCAAATAGCATTAATATTAATATCAAAATTAATCAATAACTGAGGTTACGCAAAAACATAAAGACAGCATGTCATGCCCGCGAAAGCGGGCATCCACTATGCAAAAATAAACGAAGAAATAAATTCCCACTTTCCCCGATAGAATCGGGACAGGCAGTGGGAATGACAAATAAGGATCTTTTTTATGTTAAAATGCATCTTTGCGTAACTTCAGTCAATAAGGAAGGCGAAGCGTTGAAAAATGAATAAAATTTCACCTCCGAATAAACAAGTAGCATTAAGAATTTTGTGAAGAATGAGTTTCGCGAAGACTCCTGCAGATCAATTTCGCTGTATTTATTTGGCTTGCTGCTTTTATTGCTAAAGGTTATTTTTGTCTTAAACATATAAAATTCGAGGCATTTATGTTAATGGTTGAAGACGTGGATTTAACACCTAATCCGCATGCACTTAAATTTATTCTGAATAAAAAATTATTGAAGATAGAAACCAGGCAATATCCCGATAAACAATCAGCACAAAACGATCCTTTTGCAAAAGGCATTTTTGAAATTGAAGGTGTTGCTTCTGTTTTTTACATGGATAAGTTTGTTACAATAGAAAAAGACAAGGATGCTAACTGGGGACAGATACAAAGACCGTTTATTGAATTCTTAAAATCATTCGATGTGGAACTAATTCCCGAAGAGAAAGAACTCGAAACAACCGACCGATCCGAAAGCGAATTACTGAAGAAGATAAACGAACTTTTGGACCAGAAAGTAAGACCGGCACTTGCGGGCGACGGCGGCGGACTCGAAGTTGTAGGCATAGACGGCTTAACGGTCAGCATCAAATACCAGGGCGCATGCGGTACCTGCCCAAGCGCAATAAGCGGAACGCTAATGGCAATTGAAGGTTTGCTCAAAAGAGATGTGAATCCGTCTATTGAAGTAGTTGCTGCTTAAAAATTTGCTTATATCTTTTACAAATTGGTTTTCGGATTTTGGTTTTATTATAAACTCATCTTATCCTCTCTTAAAAAGAGAGGAGTTTATTGTAAAATCCGAAAACCAAATAGGAATTAAATTACATTTACGGGGAAGAAGCGATTGATGTTTCTTCCCCTTTTTTATTTTTACTTATGAACAACAAATTAACTTCATATTACTCCTCATTTAACCTTTCCGGTATCGGCTTTACAATAATTTCATCAACAGCAGGAATAAAAAATATTGTAATGAATAATTCTGATATTAATATAAGAAACTCAATACGTCTAAGACCCGATGATCCTTACTTGTATGATATTCGCACCCAATTAAAAGAATATTTTTCGGGAGGAAGAAAAGTGTTCGACCTGCCTTTAGATTTACAAGGTGCTGATTTTCAATTAAAAGTTTGGAGAGAATTGTTAAAAATTCCGTACGGTGAAACAATAACTTATAAAGAATTAGCAAAGCGTTTGGGCGATCCGAAATGCATCCGGGCTGCTGCAAAAGCAAACGGTGCAAATCCAATTCCAATCATTGTTCCCTGCCACAGAGTTATAGGTTCAGACGGTTCATTAACCGGATATGCCGGCGGATTAGAGATAAAAGAAAAGCTGCTTGTTTTAGAAGGAAGCAGAACATCAAATCTTTTCGTAAGTGCCAGTCACCTTTGATGAAATCGACTCAGAGGTGACTGGCACTTACAAGATTCAAACAATGTTAAAGCCACAGATTGATAATCTATGGAACGGGAGGAAGGGGCTAATCATCCGCATTTAACGATTCATTAATCAGCATTTCATCTGCATTGCTAAAAAACATCTGCCCGTCGCCTTCAGCTAACAATCTGTTCAATTCATCCTGATAGAAAAACTTGTCTTCACCGAAAGCGGGTCTTAGTTCGCTAAGCCAGGTTGCATTTTCATCAAACCTTGCAAAGAAAGGTTTCTTTACCCATTCCGGGTTACGTGCCTGAAGTAATGAAAGCACAAAGACTTTTTCGCTATTAATTTCCGTAATTCCGTCAATTGCAACTTTACCCGGAAGAGCAGACATCGAGGGGCCCCTGACAGTCCTGCTTAAACCCGATACTTTTTCATAAGCTTCTTTGTAAATTTCATAAGCCCTGTAAAGAGGGACTTCAAAATATTCTTCGGCTCCGGTGTTTCTTTCAATAAAAAAGTAATACGGTATGCAGCCAAGCTTAACCTGGTCTTTCCACATTTTCGCCCAAACATCCGGGTCGTCATTTATATGTTTTATTAGAGGAGATTGTGTTCTTATTTGTGTGCCCGTATTTTTTATTCTTCTGATTGCCTCGTGCACAGCTTCGGTTGATAATTCTTTCCAGTGGTTGAAGTGCGCCATTATTGCTAAATGTTTGCCTGCATTACCAACTTTTTCAAATAGCTCTAAGGTTTCATCAGCATCTTTATCAGTCAGATATTTATAAGGCCAGTAAGAAATTGATTTTGTACCTATTCTTATATTTTGAATATGTTCAAACTCGGGTTCAAGCAGAGGTTCGATGTAAGATGCAAGGTTTCTTGCGCTCATTATCATCGGATCACCGCCGGTAAGCAAAACATCGGTAACATCCTTTTGATTTTTGATATAATCCTGGAATCTTTTCGATTCGTCTGTGGCAAATTTTAGATCATTCGTTCCTACAAACTGTGCCCAGCGAAAACAGAAAGTGCAGTATGAATGACAGGTCTGCCCGCTCGATGGAAAGATGAGTATAGTTTCTTTGTATTTATGCTGGACACCGGGAATCGGTTCATCGTTGATACGGGGAACATTCAACGTCATTTGCCCGGCGGGATGAGGATTTAATTCGGAACGAATATTATCGATAATACGCTGAATTTTTTCTTTAGAATATCCGTGCTTAAATGCATCCGCCATAGTACTAAACTGGTCTTCAGTGAGCATTTCTTTTTGCATAAAAGTTAACTGGAACATCGGGTCATCGGGAATGTTGTTCCAATCGATCAGCTCTTCAATCACATAATTATTTACACGGAATGGCAGGATATGAGCAACAACTTTAATCTCAAACTTTTGTTCATCAGATAGGCGCTGCAACTGAGGAATGCTGTCTATGTCCCGCAATCCGTAAAATTTTAATTTTTTAGGGAAAAACAAATTAACATCCTCTTTAGGTTAATTAATAATCTCTATCTAAAATTTATTATTCAATCTTATGTTATATATGATATACTCGAACTAAGATTACGAAGTATCGTGACGAGTAAATCAATATTAAAAAAATATATATGTTTGTCAAGGAATTTGAGAAATGACCGGAATAAGAAAAATCATTTCGAAGAAATAAAAAAGCGGCAAAAGCCGCTTAAAATCTATAATTTACTTTAATTCAGTAACTTTACTAATATCGTCAAGGCGCACAAAATTTTCATTAAATTTATAAGTTCCCCTGTCGGTTTTAACAGTTTTTACAAATTTTACCGTTATATGGTCTGCTTTTTTTTTACCTTTCGCCTTTTGTGCAAACGATTGCTGCTTTGCCATTATTAAATCTCCTTAAATTTTAGTGCGCAAATATATTGAATATCGGCATTAAAACAAAAGTCAAATCGCTGATAATTATTCATTTAATTGCGAAAATAGAAGAATTTTACATAAATTACAGTTGAAATAACAGAAAAGAAATTATATGGCAACAATACCGGCTACAATTTATTATTCATCGAGATTCGCGGATCTTCGATACAAAAAACTGGGGAAAACCGGTTTTACTACATCAGTTTGCGGTTTTGGATGTTACAGAGTAGATAACTCTGTACCGGAACATCATAAGGCGCTTGAATTAGCAATTGAAAACGGGATAAATCTCATAGAGACTTCTTCGAACTATTCTTTTGGCGGAAGCGAAGAACTCGTCGGGAATGTAATCCGGCAATTGTTATCGACGGAAAAAATAATAAGAGACGATGTAATAATCGTAACCAAAGGCGGTTATCTGCAGGGGGAAAACCTGGATAAAGCTAAAACAAAAGAAAAAGACGGCAAACCATATAAAGATGTTATAAAATGCAGTTCCGATCTATGGCATTGTATTCACCCGGATTTCCTAAAAACCCAGCTAAATAATTCATTAGAAAAATTGAGGTTAGATAAAATTGATATTTACCTGCTTCACAATCCTGAATATTTTCTTACTTATTCTGATATTTCATCATTGGAAAAAAAGCTGGATGAATATTACGGAAGAATAAAACTCGCTTTCGAATATTTAGAATCCGAGGTTAAAAAAGGGAAAATATCTTTTTACGGAATTTCATCAAACACTTTCGCCGAACCGGGAGATAAAAACAATTTCACCTCGCTGGAAAGGGTTTATAATATTGCAGGTGAAATTTCGGGGAAGAACCATTTTGCCGTCATTCAATTTCCTATGAATTTAATCGAGCAGGGCGGTATTCTGAATAAAAACCAGGTGAATAACACCAAAACAGTGCTTGAGTTTGCTAAGGAGAAAGACATAGGAGTGCTCATAAACAGACCGTTAAATGCAATTTCCGAGAATAAAATTATTCGTCTCGCAGATTTTGAAATAATTAAAAACAAATCAAAAAAAGAGATAATGGATTTGATCTCGAAATTAGCCGGTTACGAAAAAGAATTAATCGACCGGTATGTTAATAAGATGAATGAAAATTTCAGTAAAAAAAAGAATTTGCTGGATGCTCTTTCGCTGGGGAAAATACTGGATGAGAATTATGACAAGTTTGATAGCCCGAATCATTTCAGGGATATAAAAGGATACAACCTGATACCGAAAGCTAATTTTGCAGTAATCGAAATTAGTAAATTCTTCAAAGATGACGACGATGAGTTAAGTGACCTATTAAACAATTATGCGGTTACGGTTAATATCACGCTGGATTCTATTGAGAGCGATTTGGCACGGGAATGGAATGAACAAAACAAGAAGAGACACACAGAGTTAAATAATTTTCTGCCGGATGATAAGAAAGAATATAACCTGGCTCATAAATCAATTTTGTTATTAAATTCTTTAAATGAAATATCCTGCACATTGGTGGGTATGAGGAAGACAAATTACGTGCATGATATTCTTAAAGTTATACGGTTCGATATAAACGAAAATGTAGCAAAATACTGGGAGAGTGCGAAGAACGATTGAGGAATTTCTGGAACTTTTAAGATTAGTTTGCATCTAATCAAAAAAATCCGGTTTTAATTTATAACTTGATTATTCATTGTAAATTAATATTATATTAATTAGGTTTATTTAATAATTTAAAATACTTTTATGTTTTTATTAGCAATTATAGTAATACTCTCTTATTTAGCGGGTTCAATTCCCTCCAGCATTATTGTAAGTAAAGCTGCAAGGGGAATCGATATTCGCGAGCATGGAAGCGGAAACGCAGGCGGCACAAACGTTATGCGCGTACTTGGATGGAAGTACGGACTGTTAGTTATTTTTATGGATGCGCTTAAGGGAGCAGTGGCTGTTGTACTTATTGCAAGATTGTTTTATGGACCATTGCCTTTTGAAAATGTTTCTCCTTTTGATGATTTCACACTTGTTCAAATAATTGCCGGTATTTCGGCGGTCATCGGGCATATATGGACGATCTTTGCAGGATTTAAAGGCGGTAAAGGAATTGCAACCGCACTCGGTATGCTATTAATGCTGATAACGGTTGAGATGTTAATTGCCGTAGGAGTTTTTATACTCGTTGTAACTATTTCAAGATATGTTTCTTTAGGGTCATTAATTGCTGCTGTTTCAATTCCTATCAGTCTCATACTTCGTGAAAATGTTTTCCATGTAGATATAAGCGGTTACAATACGATTCTTCCGTTCGTAATATTTATAACATTGCTTGTTATTTTTACGCACCGCAAAAATCTTGTCCGCCTTTTTAACGGTACAGAAAGCAGATTGAGTTTCAAGAAAAAAGATAAGTCTTAAACAAATGAAAGTCTCCGTACTCGGCGCCGGAGGATGGGGAACAACTCTCGCAATTGTACTTCATTACAATGGTCATCAGGTAACTCTGTGGGAGTATTATAAAAAGTACGCCAAAGAATTAGCAAAAAAACGTGTTAACCCCAGATATCTTCCCGGTGTAAAGATTCCACCTGAATTAATTATTACACATGACATAAAAGAATCAACTACAGATAAAAATTTAATTGTATTAGCAGTACCATCACAATTTTTACGCGGGGTTATTAAAAAGGTTAATTACCTGGATATAAGAAACTCGATTCTCGTAAGCGTTTCGAAAGGAATTGAAAAGGGTACTTTGCTCACTATGTCCCAGATGCTTGAGGATGTTCATCCGTTGTTAAAAGCAGAGCAACTCGGTGTGCTATCCGGACCAAGCCACGCAGAAGAAGTAAGCCGAAGGATTCCAACTGCAGTAACTGCAGCTTCCGAGGATCTGGATACGGCGAAAACAATACAGGTTGCTTTTATGAATTCTTACTTCAGGGTTTATTCTTCAACAGATATTTTAGGTGTTGAACTCGGAGGCGCCTTTAAAAACGTAATCGCCATCGGGGCAGGAATAATCGACGGTGCCGGATTCGGCGACAACACAAAAGCCGCAATAATGACACGGGGCGTTGCCGAAATATCGCGGCTGGGTTTAGCCATGGGTGCGCGTCCCGAAACTTTTGCGGGTCTATCGGGTATGGGCGATTTGATTGTTACCTGTATGAGCCGCCACAGCCGTAACAGATACGTCGGTGAACAGCTCGGCAAAGGAAAGAAGCTTAAACAAATTTTAAAATCTATGGAAATGGTTGCAGAAGGTGTGGAGACAAGCCGTTCGGCATCACAGCTTGCTAAAAAACACGACGTCGAAACGCCCATCACAAATGAAGTTTATCAAATCCTCTTCGAAGATAAAGACCCGATTAAAGCAACCACCGATTTGATGACACGGGATATGAAAACAGAATTATAATTAAAATTATTTGTGAGGTAAATACTATTTAATAGACTATTTTATTTATTATATTTTTTTTAACTAATATTTTTAGTCAATGGATTACAAATGAAATTACCAAGAAAAATAAGTCCTGATCCATTATTAAGTACAGTAGTTGAACTAAGGTTAACTTTTAATTTAAAAAGAGAAGAAATTTTAAATTATTTTTATCCGTTATTAAAAGATAAATATCCTAAATTTGAATTTATTGGTTTGCCAACCGAGTTAAAAGATAAGGGAAATATTCAATACAAACCTGACTTTCAATTTAAGAACGAACAGTTTGCACTTTCGTTAAGTAATGACGTTTTGGTTTTTGAAAACATAGGAGAATATCCATTATGGGAAAACTATTTTAAATCAATAAAGGATGATCTTGCTATAATAGGAAAGGGTGATTTCGTAGTTTCTATAAAAAGAATTGGTCTTAGATACATTAGCATTTTTCAAAACAAACTTTCACTAACTGATTTATGCAATATTAATCTTGATATTAAAGAACCAGAAAATTATATTCAAAAAGATAGAGTTTTACATTCTACATTTACTAAGAATAATGTTAAGCTATTTTTACGAATCTATGAGAATGCATCAGCGCAAAAGTTAAATAAAAGCTTCAACGGTCTTTTAATCGATATTGATGCATCCCAAGCAGATAATATACCCCAAAATTTCGATGAATCATTATTTACAATTATTGACAAGCTACATAAGGAAGAGAAAATTCTTTTTTATCGATTACTTAAAGAAGATTTTATAAATTCATTAAAACCAGAATATTAAATAACATTGTGACTACTTTAACACCAACAGCATCTGATTTCACAAAAAATATGCTCCAAAGTTTGGAGGAAAAGGAGCCAGAACTATACTTGAGTTTATTAAAATATGAAACACCATCACACAAAGAAGCAATTGAAAATGTTGGGGTGAATTATTTATTGTACAACTATATTCAACCGTCATCAGACTTTGTATTAAAAGATATCTCTTTCCAACCACCTTCTGAAGTTGTAAGCACATCCTTACCAAGTGAACTGAAAATTTCTAGTAAAACAGAAAACTTAATTGAGCTCATGTATAATGAAATAGAAAGGTTTAAAGAGAGTAGTGAAACATCATCATTTACTATAAATTCTAAAATCATATTAGAAATAGCTGAATCTCTTTCAAAACTGCAATTCAATGCAATATCATTTGATTTAGGTTCAGATTTAAACTTAAGTATTCGCATAAGATTAGATGAAGTATTTTTACTAATAATCAACATCCCAATTGCTACCCCCGATTTTTTCAAACACAAAGATGTCTTCTTTAGTTTATTCCAAAATAGAGAGTTACTAGTTTCCTATAAAAAGAATTTTACTGAATTAATAGATAGTATCATTGAATTAGAATAAATAATGGGTGGTAAAAATTATCCAAAGGCAATAATTCCCAAACAATATTATAAAGGAACAATTGTTTTTGAAGAAATAGAGAGTACAAAAAACAATTATGTTGTTATTCGGCGTTCACTTAAAGATAGTGCTAATACATTCGATAGCTTAGGTTATTTAAGACAAGATTCTTTAGTGGATCACGAAAAAGATATTTTCGGTCTCTCTATGAATTTATTATCCGACAAATATAGAGCAGAATATGTAAAATTTAGGACAAAGGATGCAGCTAATTCTCGCTGGAATGAAGGAGAAAGAGTAAAAATCAATGATTATTTAAACTTTATTGAAATACTTTCCAATCCCTATCCTATTTTTTCCAAACTTAATGAAATAGCCAATAAGAATATTCCTATTACAAAGAATTTAAACAAACAAGAAAGAAATAAAATATTAGGAAAATTAAAAATCAGCAATGAAGAAATTAAAAATTATAAATTTAAAGGAAGTACAACTATAACTCATTCTCCTATAAGATTAAATTATTGGCATGTTGAGTTTAATATATTTAAAGATAAAAATATTTATGACAATGAATTAATCAGGTATTCAAAAAGCAAATGGCAAAAAGATATAGCTAAATATGCGCTGAGAGATTTATTAATTGTACATGCATTGCCTCATCTCCCTCAATCTTACACTCGGAAAATTCCTCCAAGATTGTATAAAATGAATTTAATTGAATTCATATTTAGTGTACTAACTAAAATAATAAAGAGGGAAATTGACTTTTCAAGCATAGCCTAATTATGCCAATCATTAAATATTGTTTGAAGATAAAGACCCGATTAAAGCAACTACAGTTTTGATGACAAGAGATATGAAAACAGAGTGATTTATAATTTATCATTTCTAATTTATAATTGCTCTCACTCCGTAACCCTTCCACCCGGAAGAGATATTCCCTTAATCTTTCTGTAAAGCGAAACTGCAAAGGAGTCCGTCATTCCCGAAATGAAATCGATTATTCTTAAAAGACGTGAGTAAAGTTCATCATTTGTTTCATTTGTAATTCTTTTGGGAAGCAGGTTTATTATTGCCCTGTTCTTCGGCGATAGGTTTCCCTCATAAGATTCGTTATATGCATTAATAAATGTATCGAGCAACCCGCCCAACACCTCGTATCCCGCAACTTCTCTTTCAACAACACTTCTCGAACGGTAAATTTTCTCTTTAGAGATTTTTTTTATTACCTCGAGCGAACCTGCCTTGGGTATAATTGAAATCAGATCATCTTCAAGCTTGCCGGAAAGAATTTTTTCCTCATTATCCAAAAAAGTTCGCGCTAATTCATTTACCAAATCGCTTATTGCCTTAGCCCGCAGATACCCTATCTTTTCCTTTTCATCTCTACTTAGGTACCCGTCCATATCTTTTTTAATAACTAACGGAATAATCAGTTCTTCGGTTTCGGGAAAAGAAATCAGACCTAACCTGAACCCGTCTTCCAGGTCCATTATTCTGTAGCATATATCATCTGCCGCTTCAACAAGAAAAGTAAGCGGATGCCTGCACCACAAGTAATCCTGTTCATCATTTTTATAATCCAATCCCGATTTTTCGGCAACCGATTTAAATATTTCCTTTTCGGATTGGAAGAAACCGAATTTCTTATATGCTTTTTTCTTTGTAGATATTTCATTTTCATCAATTGCAGAAGATTCTTTCGGATACTTTGTAAATGCAGCGAGAGTTGCATACGTTAAACGGAGTCCGCCCTGTACATCTGGATTCTGCAAAGTTGTTATAATTCTAAAACCCTGTGCGTTACCTTCATATTTTGTAAGATCGTTCCATTTCTTTTTATCATTTATATTTTCTTCGAACACTTTCCCGTTACCGTTTTTAAAATATTCCGAGATTGCATCCTCACCGGAGTGACCAAAGGGCGGATTGCCAATATCGTGCGAGAGACACGCAGCGGCAACTATATCTCCAAAGTGAAATTTGCTGAACTGTTCTTTTAATTCCGGATGCTTTTCAATTGCCGCTTCACCGACCAGGTTACCGAGTGATCTTCCGACAACCGAAACTTCAAGACTGTGGGTTAATCTTGTATGGACAAAATCACTTTCCGGCAGCGGGAATACCTGGGTTTTATCCTGCAGTCGTCTGAACGCCGGAGAAAAAACTATCCTGTCGAAATCTTTCTGGAACTGGCTCCTTCCGTCCGGCGATCTCTCCCGGTTAAATTCCGCAACTCCGAGTCTTTGGTCGTTTAGAAGTTTTTCCCAATGCAATAATTTGATCTCCTTTTAAATTATATTATTAAAGTTACGCAAATGATTGTTTTTGTCACACTGATCACCATTTATCAGCAGAAGAATACCTTTTACAAATTGGTTTTCGGATTTCGGTTTTATTATAAACTCACGTTTATCATCTTTTAAAAAGAGATGAGTTTATTGTAAAATCCGAAAACCAATTAAAATAGTGTATATCTCAATTTTAATAAGGGTGAGATTCTTCATTCCGCTTCGTTCCTTTCAGAATGACAATTTTGCTTAATTTCCATTAGACCATTAGATAATTACGTTGAATATAACCTTTAATAAAATTAACTATTTTTTCTTTTAAATAATTGGAGTATAAATCATATTGAGTTTACTCACAGGTTAGTTTATTTTTCTATTAATGAATTCATCAAATGAAAATAAATTAGATGTTTCGGTTCAATATGTAAAATCGGTCGGACCAAAACGTGCAGAGTCATTCGGAAAAATAGGGATAAATTCCGTTAAAGATTTACTCTTCTATTTTCCCTCCCGGCATTTAAACAGAACTACCGTATTAAAAGCAGCAAAAGCTTACGGATATGTTATGGACGGCTACGACGGTGAGGTAACAATTATCGGAAAGGTTGTCGATAAAGAAAAAAAAGGATTCAGAAACAAAGAAGTTTTTAAAGTTCACTTAAAAGATGATACAGGTTTTTTTGAATGCGTTTGGTTCAGGGGAATAAAGTACTTCCAATCTGCATTTAATGAGGGAGACATCTTTGCGATTTCATCAAAACCAACAATTGATAAATACGGCAAGCTTCAGTTCATTCACCCCGATTACGATAGGATCACTGCAGAAGAATCGGATAGTTTTATGCACACTGGTAAAATCATTCCGTTTTACCGCATACCAAAGCAGTTAAAGGAGAAACATATCGGCGATTGGAGTCTGAGAAGAATTTTAACTTACGCTGTCGATAAATACGTGGATCAGATAGATGAGACGCTGCCTGATGAAATTATTTCTGAAAATAAGTTAATGAGTTTGAGCGAAGCAGTAAAAAATTATCACTTCCCCGAAAGCGAAGAAAAGCTTAATGCTGCAAAATACAGGTTCAAATTTGAAGAATTGTTTTATCTCGAATTACTTGTGGCATTGAGAAAACATAATTACAAAACAAAGCTGACCGGGAATAAGATGGAAATAAAAACCAATCTTGTTTCCGATTTTCTCAAAACGCTTCCCTTCGAACTAACGAAATCCCAGCTAAAAGTTTTAAGCGAAATAAAAAATGATATGCTTTCCGAAAAACCGATGAACCGTCTTTTACAGGGTGACGTTGGCAGCGGTAAAACTGTCGTATCTTTAATTGCAATGCTGATAGCTGTTGATAACGGTTATCAGGCAGTAATGATGGCACCTACTGAAATATTAGCAGATCAGCATGCGAAGAATATTTCTAAAATGATGGCAAAACTTTCCGGAATTCATAAAGAAAAAACTGTAAAGGTAAGCTTGTTATTAGGAGGGCAAAGAAAATCATTAAAAAGTAAAAGCATAAAAGATGTTGAGCTGAAGGAAGCAGATATAATTATCGGGACGCATGCTCTTTTCGAGGAAGATGTAACATTAAACAATCCCGGTTTTATTGTTATTGATGAGCAGCATCGTTTCGGTGTAAAACAGCGCGCACTTATACAGAGTAAAGGAAAAACTCCCGACGTACTCGTAATGAGCGCTACACCTATCCCGCGAACTCTTTCAATGACAGTTTATGGCGACCTCGATCTTTCAGTGATTGATGAATTGCCCAAAAACAGGAAACCAATAATAACCGTGTTAAGAGGTGATAGAAAACTTCCCGAAATTTATAAATTCATTGTAAATAAAAGTAATGAGGGTTATCAGTCTTTTATTGTTTATCCGCTCGTTGAAGAATCGGAGAAGCTCGAGCTAAAAGCTGCTACCGATTATTATAATCTTCTTAAAGAAACTTATTTTAAAAAACTTAATGTCGGATTAATCCATGGTAGAATGAACTGGCTGGAAAAAGAGGAAGTAATGCTTTTGTTTCTCAAAAAAGAATTTGATGTTTTAATTTCCACAACTGTAATCGAAGTTGGAATCGATATTCCGGATGCAAATATAATTTTGATAAATGACGCTCATCGCTTCGGTTTGTCACAGCTACATCAACTTCGCGGAAGAGTTGGGCGAAGTAATAAACAAGCTTACTGCATACTTGTAACTAAAGACGGAATAATAAGACAAAACTTTTCCGGTGAACTGAAGCTCGACTATTTGTCTCCCGCACAAATTGAAAAGTATAAATCTTCTGTAAGATTACAAACGATGGTTAAACATAACGATGGTTTTAAAATTGCAGAAGTAGATTTAAAGTTGCGAGGACCCGGAGATATTTTCGGAACAATGCAAAGCGGCTTTCCCGAGTTAAAATATGCAAACATTGTTACAGATTCCGAATTAATCTTTAAAACAAAAAAAATTGCATTTGGATTAATAAAAAAAGATCCTCGACTCGAATTGCAAAATAATAGTGTGATAAGAAAAAATCTGTTGTCTCATTACTCGGATAATCTTAAGTATGCTAAGATAGCATGATGTAAATTGCAGTACGATACGCTTCAAGCCCCCATGAATAGCTGGTTTCCTCAGCATTGCTGATTAATACACAATCACCCATATACAAATATTTCTTCATGTAAAATGGTTTTGAAGTTGTAATTCGTTAAACTATTTAAAATATTTAAAAACAAATGCGAAAAAAAAATTTTAAAACTATTTTAAAACTTGTTGACTTAAAACATATAATAATTATATTTGGTAAAAAAAAATTAAAAGGAAAGAACATTTTATCAAAAACGTTTAATCATCGCTTGAATGTTGCGTTAACTTACAATGTTAAACCGGAAAGCGAAGCTTTCTATGCAGACTTATCCCCTAACCAAACAGATGGAACAACTCAAATTGAAAGAGCAATTGATACTTTTGCAGAGTGGGATACGCGGGAAACAATTAATGCTTTGGAAGCAGCTTTAAAAGTTTTTCATGATGTCGAGCTTATCGAAGCAACCGATGAAGCGTTTATAAAATTAAAAGAATCGAAACCCGATATTGTTTTTAACATAGCCGAAGGACTTAACGGGATAAGCAGAGAATCACAAATTCCTGCTATGCTAGATATGCTGAATATTCCCTATACCGGTTCCGATGCTTTAACGCTTGGTATTTGTTTAGATAAATCGCGGGCTAAAGAAATATTAACTTACCATCGAATACCGAACGCTAAGTTTTTCGTAATAGATAAATATCAAACACTTTCAAATCATGCATTGAAGTTCCCGCTTATTATTAAACCTGTATCCGAAGGATCGAGCAAAGGTATTTTTGGTTCCTCGCTGGTTAAAAACTACGATAAATTAAATGCAGAGCTTGAAAGAGTAATTAATGAATATAAGCAACCTGCATTGATCGAGGAATATTTACCCGGCAGGGAATTTACCGTTGCTGTTATCGGAAACGACGATGAAGCAAGAATTCTCCCGATAATTGAAATCAGGTACGATGAATTTCCCGATGATGTTGAGCATCTTTATTCTTACGAGGCGAAATGGATACTCGATACGAAAGAATCGGATTTTAATGTTTTTGATTGTCCGGCAAATATCGATCGCGAGCTGGAAAAGCAGATAAAAGAAATTGCTCTTAAGACTTACAAAGTATTAAGATGTAAAGACTGGAGCAGAATTGATATACGGCTCGATAAAAACAATGTTCCAAATATAATTGAAGTAAATCCGTTACCGGGTATAATGCCGGATCCGAATGAGAATTCGAGTTTCCCAAAAGCTGCGAGAGCAGCCGGGCTTGATTATAATCAAATGATACAAACTGTTTTGCACGCTGCAGCTAAAAGGTACAATCTTTCATGAAGACAGAAGCAAAAATATTAATCTGTTACAACGCACCTGTTAGTATTTTCTCGGTTTACAACGGAAAACCGTTCATCGGAAACAATACAGGTGATGATCTTTCGGAAAAAAGTTTTCTTAAGGAACTTAACACCATTCAAAAGAGATTGAAAAAATATTATACACGGGTTGAAACGCTTACAGTAGATAGAAATGTTCAAAAGATAATTAACACGATAAATTCATATTCGCCCGATGTGATTTTTAACTTTGTAGAGTCTGTTGAAGGTATAGCTTCGTACGAGTATTGTATGGCTGGAATTTATGAGCTGCTCGGTTATGAATATACCGGGTGTGACCCCGTCTCTTTAGGTAATTGTTTAAATAAGGCAAGAACAAAAGATATTCTTAATGCTTTGGGAATCAGAACTCCAAATTATTTACAGCTTAAACCCAACGCGCGTTTTACGCAAAAAGATATCACGCTTAATTATCCGATCATATTAAAGCTTATGAGCGAAGATGCCAGTATCGGCATATCTGAATATTCGGTGGTTAATAATTACACCGGGTTGAGAAAGCAGTTTGTGTTTTTATCTAACACTTATAACGAAGAAATTATTCTGGAAGAATATATTCAGGGCAGAGAGTTGAACATCGCCGTTTTAGGAGATAAAGTTTTACCCGTCTCGGAGATCGATTTTTCGGGATTGCCTTTAGACCTTCCTAAAATTGTTACTTACGACGGAAAATGGATTGAGAACAGCTTGTATTATAATCATACCAAACCGGTTTGTCCGGCAAATATAAACGTACAAACTCAAAAAAGAATAAACAACATTGCTATTAAAGCGTTTAAAGCACTTACCTGCAGGGATTATACAAGAGTGGATATCAGGTTGGATAAAAGAGGAATACCGTACGTTATTGAAGTGAACCCGAATCCGGATATTTCTACAGACAGCGGATTTGTAAGAGCAGCAAAAGCTGCCGGGATAAATCATTCGGAGTTACTTTATACAATAGCAAACTTTGCACTTGAAAGAAAAAGAAAATATGATACGCAGAATAAAGCCGTCTGATGCGGAAATAATAAAAAATATTTTAAAGAAAATACCGAACTTTAGCGACAAGGAAAGATCGGTTGCAATGGAGTTGGTGCAAATGGCATTAAGCGATCCGAATCAAACGGATTATAATATTTTTGTGTATGAAGAAAACGGGGAAATACTCGGTTATCATTGTACCGGAAGAAGACCGTTGACCGATGCCGTGTTCGATCTTTACTGGATAGTTACCGATCCGGATCATAACAATAAAGGAATCGGTAAAAGTTTAATCGAACATGCTGAACAGTTTGCAGTGGAGAATAATGCAAGGTGGCTTCTAATTGAAACTTCAGCATCTGAGAAGTATTTGCACACAAGAAATTTTTATTTGCGTAACCGGTATTCAATAATATCGGAGATATATGATTTTTACGCAAAAGGGGATGGTTTAATTATTTTTGGAAAATATTTTAACAATAAGCAAAACTGAGGAACCGTTATGGAACAATGGCAAAAAATGATTAGGGACAGTGTCCATACAGTCGATCAGCTTGTGGAAAATTTCGGAATTAACCGTAAAGCCGCACAAGAGCTTGACGAATTTTTTCAGGCGCGCATTAATCCTTACTATTTAAGTTTAATCCGTTATCCCGGCGATCCTATATGGCTGCAATGTGTTCCGGATAAAATTGAATTAGAAGATTTCAAAGCCGAAGACGATCCGCTGATGGAAGATGCCATGAGCCCGGTTTCCAACATAACACATCGTTATCCAGACCGTGCGCTCTTCCTTGTAACAAGTCAGTGCGGAATATACTGCCGCTTTTGCACAAGAAAAAGAAAAGTCGGCAACTATGAAAAAATTTCGATGAAGGGATTAGAAGCAGCATTCAAATACCTTGAAGAACACAGCAAAATAAGAGACGTTATACTTTCGGGCGGCGATCCTCTTATGCTCACAGATGCTATGCTTGAAAAAATTCTGAATCGTTTAAGACAAATTAAGCATATTGAAATAATTCGCCTCGGTACGCGAATGCCTGTTGTACTTCCGCAAAGAATTACACCTAAGCTTTGTAATATGCTGAAAAAATATCATCCGGTTTATCTTAATACTCATTTTAATCATCCATGGGAAATTACTTCGGAAAGCTCGCGGGCTTGTGAACTATTAGCTGACGCAGGTATTCCTGTCGGAAACCAGATGGTAATTATGCGCAATGTTAATGACGATCCGGATGTTGTGAAAGAGTTGATGCAAAAGTTATTAAGAATAAGAGTTCGTCCTTATTATATGTATATGGCAGACGAAACAAAGGGAGCAAACCATTTCCGTACGTCTATTGAAACAGGAATGAAAATTGCCGAAGCGTTACGCGGACATACAAGCGGGCTTGCCGTTCCTCACTTTGTAATCGACGCACCGGGCGGAGGAGGTAAAATACCTTTGCTGCCAAATTATGTCCTTCATATGGATGAAGAAAAAATAATCCTGCGGAATTTTAAGAATAAAGTTTATTCGTATAAAAACTATGCCGATAAAAATAACCCGAACGGGTTCGGTAAAAAGAAGAAAGTAAAAAACACAAAGAAACGTACAGTAAAAAAGAAAGCTGAAGTCCGGGTTTTAGAAGAGGTTGAGGGTTAAAAAATATTTAGAGTTTAAACAAATGATTAAAACCCTGCGGTTTAATTGAACCTTTCCACTTACTGCCTGCCCAATATAAAATTTTGTAACACAGATTAGCAATCTGTGTTCCGGAATTAACCCAAGCTGTATCGTATGCTTGCACCGGATAATAAATTTATGAAAATTATTTTAACTCGCAACAGTCTTTTCTTCAATATGAAAAGATGTTTAATAGATAATCGTATTACTATATAATTTTTTGCTAATTGTTTTGTTCTTCGTTTTTACCGGTAATAATCTCCTGTATATCCTTTTCCAGAGTTTCATACGGCATTTCAATTATTCTTCCCAGCTCTTTTCCTTCTTTATAAAAGATAAATGTCGGGACGAAATTGATGTTTAAGCTGTCAGCTTCATCGCCTTTCCCGTGTTTTTCCCTGTCCACATTAATCAATGTGATTTTATCAGCCGGGTAGCCAATCTCATCAAGTAGTTTGTAAAAGTGCGGGACTTCCCGCCTGCTGTCGCTGCACCAGGAACCCATCACAACAGTAATATCGATATCCTTTAATTTCTCTTTTAACACGGCTGCCGCTACGCTATCAGCTTCATACATATTATAAGCGGAGTTCCACCACCAGCTAAAACTTGTATCATTAAATGCTTCACGCGTAGTAAAACCAATTAACATCGGTTTGCCGGTTTTTTCATCCTTAACAATTGTATTGTATTGCTGTGCAAACAAAGGTGATGCAATAAGAATAGAGAGCAGAAATATTTTCATTTTCGATTTCCTTCATTTTTTGTTTTGTTTCTTACATCAATTCCCCAGAGTAATTTATTTCTAAGAGTTTCGAAATAAGTATTAAGTGAAGTATGAATTAATTTTATCGGTCTTGGGCTTTTTTTAATTTTTACTTCAAGGGGCGGAGGAAAATTATAAACTCTCTGACCATCGCAGCTAATTTGCACTTCATGATGAGGAGAATCGGCTTTAACCATAATCTCCTGGGAGCTTGATAAAACAAGAGGTCGCATTGTTAAACTGTGAGGTGATATGGGACAAATAGTAATGGCATCGGCCGAGGGACTTACTACCGGACCGCCCGTAGAAAGCGAGTAGCCCGTTGAACCGATTGGTGTGGCGATAATAACTCCGTCTGCTAAAAACGATGTGACATATTCTCCATCAACCCAGATAGTAAGTTCAATCAGTTTGGGCCAGCCGTCTTTATCAATCACCAAATCATTAATTGCATGAAGTTTTTCTTTTGGATATGTATCGCATTCACCGATTAATACTATTCTTTCCTGAATTTCATAATTGCCATTTTTTAAATCTGCAATAATTTTATCCAGATTTGAAATATCAGCTTCAACAATAAATCCGAGTTTACCTATATTTACACCGAGCACCGGCTTATCATAGAACTGTGCGTTATATGCGGTGGCAAGTAGTGTACCGTCTCCCCCGATTGAAATAATAATATCACTCTTTTCATAGATCTCCGAATCATCGGCAACAAAATCCTCATCTATTTCAATTTTCAGTTTCCCGTTTTCCTCAGCAAGAGATTTTGTTAACAGGTAATCTATGCCGTTCTTCTTAAGCTTATCCGTAAAGGAAGAAACAACTTCGAATACACTTTCCTTTGTAATATTGGCTATTATACCTAATGTCATTCTTTGTTTTCCCCTCCCGTTGTTTCAGAACCTGTTTTATCAACTTCCTGTGCATAAGTTATTTTTAGCTGGTTCAATGTTTCCGTAAGAAATTTTTCTTCATACTCTAAAAGATTACCTTTTGTTTTAATCAGCAGCATATCGAGTATATCGATTGATAGCTTTGCAAATTCAATATTCTTATCCGTTTTATCCGTAACCGGATTTTTAATTTTCCCCAAAGCTATCATTGCCATCTGCTGGTTTTGTATAACTAACTGCATAAATAGCTGAGCTGTTTTTTTTTCGTCCATCTGTGCCATATAATTTTTTACCTCATAAATTTACAACAATTTAATGATAATTACTTTTAGGAAAACATTTTATAACAGTGAATACTTATTATTTTCACATCTGCCAAAATAAATTATTGATGTATTAACAGAAGCAAAAATAAAATAGATTATAAATACTAATCATCACTTCAGATATTAAAGAAACTCATCCGCATCTAATTCACCCTTCCCTTCACAAGGGAAAGGTGAAGCATTATAATTCACACAAAAGAAACATATAACATCCGCTTCTAATTCCCCCTTCCCTTCACAAGGGAAAGGTGAAGCATTATAATTCACACAAAAGAAACATATAACATTCGCTTCTAATTCCCCCTTCCCTTCGCAAGGGAAGGGGGAGAGGGGGTAGGGTTTATAGATTTAGCGGAATGTTTAATCTAATTTTAAATGATAAATATTTACGCAACCCAAAAAAATAATTTGTACGTATGTAATCATTTTCTGTACCCGAAAATATTCAATTGTAAATCCATAGATGGATTATCCACATTAGTTTTATTTATTAACGGCATATTCCTATCAGAATCATTCCTTATAAAATATCTGAAATTATTTTGTTCCAGCACATTTAATAACTCCGATAACTTCTGCTTTGAATTAACAAAAGCATGATATTCTATAAAAATACTATTTACTGCTTTCAAACTATTACCGCAATCCGGTATTACATCATTCTCTGCTCCTTCAATATCCATCTTAAGCATATCTACCCTGCTTTCAGAATCCAATAAATCCTTCAATCTAACAGAATTCACTTTTTGCAGATTCCCCTCCATACAAACAGATGCTCCGTCAGCGCCTTCTATACTTAGTTCAACCCCGTCGTTATTAATCCAAACGGCTTTATTAATTACTTCTATGTTAGTTAACCCGTTATTCTTTATGTTACTTTTTAATATTTCGGTTATACGCGGGTCTGCTTCAAATGCCTTTATTATTGAGCCGGGATAAATCTTTTTGAAATAGGCACAGCTTGTTCCAACATTTGAGCCGCAATCATATATAACCGGAGAATCATTATTGCTTTGAAACCTGTAATATTCATCCGCAAATATCTCTTTATATTGATAGAGGAAAGACATATAATCTGCGACAATAAAATTAAAGCCATCGAACTTGATTTTGCCTTTTTCGTAACGCTTTTTTCCTCCATATAATAAAGCTAATTTAATAAAGGTTCGCTGCTTTGGATTGCTGATAAATTTGTACAATCCATTAAACATTAAAGGAAAAATTAAATGCATTTCTGCCTGCCATCCGAATTACAGTGATGAATTTTTAACCCAGACTCAAATAGAGCATAGTATCTTGGCAAATATCTATTCATTTTCTGTTAAAATATTTTTATAAAAGTCTGAATATTGATTAGCAATACCTGCCTCATTAAATTTTGTTAAAGCTGTTTCTCTGCAATTTATTTTCATCCTATCGAGTAATTCAAAATCCGAAAGCAGGGAAACTATTCCCTTGGCAAAATCTTCCGGATATCTTAACCCGGCAAGATATCCATTTTTTAAATGCTCGATCATATCCGGCATACCACCTGTATCGAAAGCGACCACCGGTGTTCCGCAGGACAGAGATTCTACAACAGTATTCGGTAAGTTATCCTGCAAAGAAGATGTCACATAAATATCCGCCGAGTTGTAACATTGAACCAATCTATTCTCGTTATCGATTTTTCCTAATTGATGAACTTGAAAAGGAATTTCACTAAGAACCTTTTCTTCTAAAGTACCGAATATAACAATATTTATCTCCCGATCGATGTCACCCTGATTTTCACTGATTATTTTTAGAGCCGAAATAAGATATTTAAATCCTTTTCTTTCAATATTTAAATTCATTGCACCGGTAAGAATTAGAATTTTATCGTTCGGTAAATTTAATTCTGTGCGCGATTTTATTTTGTAGGCGGGTTTAAATATTTCCGTATCAACCGGGTTATGTATTGTTCGAATCCTTTTTTCATGAAAAAGTGAACTTCTTTTTGCTTCTGTATTAAGCCAATTACTGCAAGTAACAATATTAAGATTCAACTTATTATAAACTATGTTTTTCCTGTTATGAATTTTACGGGAGAAATCATTCTCCTTGTTTGATTTGAGCGAAGGGCAATTCCCACAATGTTCTAAAAATTTCTCACAATCATTACTGTAATGGCATCCGCCGGTAAACGACCACATATCATGTAAAGTAAATATTAAGGGTTTATTCAGTGCTGCTAATTTTGATAAAGAACTTAGGGAGAGGAATCCGCCGTTTGTTTGATGTAAAACAATTATATCTGCTTCCTTTATAATTTCATTACCAGATACATCGAGTCCAAAATACGGAAATGTAAATGCATCCCAATCGCAGATGCTCAAAGTTTTGTACATTAATTTATCACCAAATTTGCGAACGTAATATTTCAGTTTATCGAGCGGTGATTGTATTAATGATATAACGTTCGAATTATTGCTGAATTTTGATTGCACTAATAATTTGGAATTTATTCCCGATTTCAGTTGTGCATTGTGAATTCGAAATGCAGCGATTGCGGCTCCGCCGTTTATATCTGATGTGCTGAGATGAACAACTTTTAATTTCATTTATAAGCAGAAACTTTTATCTTTTAGAATTTTTAAGAATTTACGCAGCATAATTTCTATTTTATTTTGAGAGAAAAAATTTTTAAAATTGTGCATAATTCTTTTATCTAACTGAACCTGTTCAATTAATTTCAACTCCTTGATATCTTCAATAATTTCCACATCGAATTTTTTTGTTTTCCCGATATGAGTACCGGATCTATCGGTGCCAATATTCTTTACCCTCGATTTTACAGGATAGACACAATAAGCATTATTTATAAAATGTGAATACGTCCATATAATCGACCATGAATCTATTTTGCCAGCCATCTGTTCATTAAGCATCGCTGCTAAATCTTCACCGCCCTCGTTAAAATCATTGATGGCTTGTTTATCCTTAATAAAGTTTTGATAATCATTTACTTCCCAATCCACTTTTTCCCATCTATCTAACCAGGTACCCCAGCCCCATGAGGAAGCTCTCGAAGCAAGATAAACATCAAATTCGTAATCGTCGGGAATCTTTATCGGGAATGTATATCCTGTTACTGAAAAAATTGAATTATTGGTTTCATATTCCGCAAGTAATTTATTCATAAAAATGAGAAATGTTTTCGAGCAAACAATATCATCTTCCAAAACAATTACTTTCGAATAATTTTGTATTACTTCTGAAACGCCGGAAATTATATTATCGGCTAAACCGAAATTACTTTCCCTTTTAATAATAGTTACCGATTTAAAACCGTCAATCGTACTTATGAATCCACGAACTTCATCCACTAAGTCTTTGTCCCGGTTAGATTTTGCCCCGTCTGAAAAAATGTATAAATGACTGTCTGCGGCTAATTCATTTTTTCTCAACGAATCGACCGTTTTCTTTGTATGTGAAATCCTGTTATATACAAATAAGACTATGGGGGCTAAGTTTTTCATTTAAAAATACCGATTTATATAAGTGCAGGATTAAAAAAAATTAATTGCGCCATTTTATTTTTCTCCACAACTTCACAACATTATCGGCTTTTAGATGTT
>BDSV01000125.1 GCA_002898075.1 bacterium BMS3Abin03 | reverse complement strand
GGCACGTAGTTAGCCGGGGCTTTCTTTGACGGTACAGTCAGACCATAACCCTTACGAATTACGGCTATTCTTCCCATCTAACAGGAGTTTACAATCTTACGACATTCATCCTCCACGCGGCGTTGCTGGGTCAGGCTTTCGCCCATTGCCCAATATTCCTCACTGCTGCCTCCCGTAGGAGTCTGGACCGTGTCTCAGTTCCAGTGTGGCTGATCATCCTCTCAGACCAGCTACTGATCATCGCCTTGGTAAGCCGTCACCTTACCAACAAGCTAATCAGACGCAAGCTCATCCTTAGACGCCATATAGACTTTAACAACATCACCATGCGGTGCCGCTGCATCATCCGGTATTAGCCCCGATTTCTCGGGGTTATCCCAGGCCTTAGGGTAGATTGCTTACGTGTTACTCACCCGTGCGCCACTTTAATCGCTTCCCGAAAGAAACTTTCTCGTAGACTTGCATGTGTTAAGCACGCCGCCAGCGTTCGTCCTGAGCCAGGATCAAACTCTCCGTAGTAATTATTAAATTAAAACGATTGTAATCCTAGCGTTTTTTGCGCTTAGTTGAAACCATTTAACCAACTTGTTAAATGCGCTCACTCTTTCAAAGAACAAAACCCTTCAAAATGAAGGGCATCAAATTTAATTTCTTATTTTTCCAATGTCAAGGTAACGTTTAGGAATAATTAGTTTTTTATTCCATAATTATTTTCTACTATTTAAAATTTCGAAAATAGCTTTACAAATATATGATTTTAATTTTAATTGTCAAGTTTATATCTGTTATTTAAATATATTTAATACTACAAGTATTACAGTTGCAACACTGGCTAACATTCCAACATAGATGGAATACTCTACTGCGTGCGAACTGAATGACCTTAACCGTTCTTTGGGAACATATATATAGTCGCCTTCTTCTATTTTTACTTTATGTTCAAGTGGTGATATCCAAAAGCGGGAGCCTCCTTTAATAACCATTATTTCATCTTTAATGGCTAACTGCCCTAATCCACCTGCCTCTTTTATATAATACTTATAATCTTTGCCTTTAAATAATGTAACGTGACCCGGTCTTCCAACCTGCCCGAAAACAAATACCGATTTTTGTATTGCCGGTATAATTATAACATCCCTGTTTTTAACTACATATTTAGAAATATCTGAATTCGGGTCATTTATCTTTGTAAAGTCCAATGAGCTTCCTTCCGTTAAAACTCTTAACTGGTTTTCCAGGAAGAAATATGATGAATCTGCAGGATACACATTAGACATACGATACATTAACATTGTTTCAAGTCTTACGATTGTATTTCTTAATTGCCTGTCTTCCAAATCAGGTTGCTCGGCTAATTTAATTCCATACAGTTTTTCAAGAAATACTGCCAGGCTATTACCTGTATAAATACGTGCCCGTCTTAGTGATGCCTGATCGGTAAACCCGCCAACTTTCTGAATGACCTCATAAAGCTTTGTGTTGTTTTTAGTAACGGGAACGGAACCGGGATATTTTACTTCTCCTATTACCGTAACATAATAGTTTTTACGCTGTGTTTCGGGAGCAATAACTTTTATCTGGTCGCCTCTTTGCAATTTTATATTTGCATTAATATCCAGCGTATCGGTAACCATTGTCTCACCGTTATAACTTACGCGGCTAATAGCGATCTTGTTAATATCTTTATAAGCTTCATTAAATCCCATTGCAAGTTCAATCGCATTGCTCAGACTGTCGCCGTCGACAAAAAAGAATATTCCCGGTTTTTTAACCGCACCCGAAACAGTAAAGAAATTTCTACTTATATCATTTGGCGGAAAGATCAATACGTCATCATTTTTAAGATATGGGTTGTATTTAAAATCACCTGTTGTTCTGAATTTTAAAAGATCAACCGGAATTTTATTACCGTTTGCCCGTTTGAGAACAATTCCACGAAGTGAAAAATTAGAAATTTCGGCTTCCAATTTTTTCATTATTTTCGGATCGCTGGAAGATTTAAGCGTCTTTTCTTTTGTTTCCAGAAATAACCTTGTTATAAACTGATCCACTCTTTCTGTTATTAAAGCCGAGAATGTTCCGGTTACGGGAAAGCTTCCGCCAATTGTAACACTTATCATCTGTGCCGCAAACATTTGATCTTTGTTTAATGTATTCTGTGCATTTAACGTTACGGCAGAAATGAAAAACAAAAAGCCGATTATAATTTTTTTCATATTATTATTCCTGTTTTCTTCAATTTTTATCTTGATCCATATTGAACCCGGTAATATTTCTGGTATTCACCGGAGATTATTCTATTCCACCAGTTTTTGTTTTCTACATACCATTTAATAGTGTGAGAGAGCGCTTCTTCAAATTCAAACACAGGTTTCCAGCCAAGTTCTTTGGCAATTTTTGACGAATCGATTGCATACCGCCTGTCGTGACCGAGCCGGTCTTTAACATACTTAATCAAACCTTCGCTTTTACCAAGTTCTTTTAATATCAATTTAACAATTTTAATGTTCGGCATTTCATTGCTTGCCCCGATGTTATAAACTTCACCCGGTTTCCCCTTTTCAAAAACAGCTTCAAGTGCTTTATTATGATCGATAACATAAATCCAATCGCGTACATTTTGCCCGTCTCCGTAAACCGGAAGCTTTTTATCATTCAATGTATTGATGATCATCAGCGGAATTAATTTTTCCGGGAACTGATACGGTCCATAGTTGTTCGAACATCTTGTTATCAACACAGGAACGCCGTAGGTATGATGGAACGATAACGCCATTAAATCAGCCCCCGCTTTGCTCGATGAATAAGGACTATTAGGATGCAGCAGGGTTGTTTCAGTAAACAATCCATCGGTACCCAGACTTCCGTAAACTTCATCGGTAGATACCTGAAGAAACTTTTCCGATTCGTACCTGCGGGCAGCTTCTAAAAGAACATTTGTTCCGATGACATTTGATCTGAAGAAAACTTCAGATCCCAAAATGCTTCTGTCAACGTGAGATTCTGCAGCAAAGTTGATAACAAATTTTATTTTATATTTATTAAAAAGATAGTCAATTAGTTCAGCGTTGCAAATATCACCGCGAATAAATTGATAATTCTTTTTCCCTTCGGAAGGGATTAGGTTTTCAAGATTCCCGGCATAAGTAAGCTTATCGAGATTAACTATGAAATAATCATCTCTTTTATCGAGAATATAATTGATAAAATTACTTCCTATAAATCCGGCGCCGCCTGTAACTAAAATGTTTTTCATCTGCTTATAATTTTAAATAAAGGTCAGGTGGAACTTTCATTATAATCATTCCTTTGTGTGTAAATGTTTTTTTATGCTCGTTTCATATTAAATTAAAAAGAAAAGAATCCGACAAAAATTCCAGATTGAACAAAGAAAGAGTTTGCATTCAGATCCGCGGGAACATTACTAAGCTCCTGATCGTTGTCGGCAGTCCATTTCTCTATAAATGCAAACTGATAGCCTCCGCCGATACGAACAACTATAAACCTGTTGAGCGGGAAATCAACATTTACTGTAGGGGTAAACATCCAGTAGTTATTCGTTAATGTTCTGCTGTACGATTCATTATTACCCGAACTAAAATCTTCCCATGTTCCGTCCCAGCTAAAGCTTCCCTTATTGTGATATAATTCAATCTTTAAACTTCCCGAACCTATAATAGCACCGATGGAAAGACCGATATCTTTAACGATTGGTACTGTGTATTCGATTGTTAAACCACCGCCGCCGAGTGAATAAACAACTTCCTTATTTATGCCGTCAACTATATGAGAAACAGAAACCGAACCGCCAAAACCCATTCCTCCAACTCTTAGAAATTTTATGAATCCCAGGTAGAAAAATCCTGCTCCGCCGGAAGAGTAAAAACCGTTTGTAGATAACCCGGGAATACCTATTTTCGATAACTCTTTATTTACAGGATCGAGATTAGGCATATACCACGCGGGCACATAACCGACTCCGCCGCCAAACGGCGCATCAAAAAATTTCTTTTGCTGCTGCGGAAAGATTAAAATTGCAGAAGCAAACAGTACGATAAGTATTAGTTTTTTCATTATGATAAATATTTCTTAAATAATTTATAAATTTATCAAAGGCATTAGGAAAAAACAAAGATTTGATTAAGCTATACTAAATTACTCATTCACAGGACAAATTTATAAGTCATTTAAAAGGTATATAACGATGAATAGAAAAATTTTAATAACCGGCGGCAGCGGACTTTTAGGGCAATATTTAAATATCGAAGCAGCTAAGAAAAATAAAATATTAACGCTTTACGGTAACCACGTTGGAAATTGTAGGGAGTTTAAAAATACCAAAGTCAATATTACAAACTCTGGCTTGATGAAAGAGATTTTTTCCTCCTTTGAACCCGATGTTGTAATTCATACAGCCGCAATAACAAATCCAGTTCCCTTACCGGGACAAAATCCAAAGGATGTTTACAACGTC
This sequence comes from bacterium BMS3Abin03, assembly GCA_002898075.1. Lineage (GTDB taxonomy): Bacteria > Bacteroidota > Ignavibacteria > Ignavibacteriales > Ignavibacteriaceae > BMS3ABIN03. Next base: position 13,931 of record BDSV01000125.1, on the reverse strand, counting down.
AATGTGAATGCAACAAAAAATATTGCCGGGTTGTGTGATCAATTTAAAGCAAAATTAGTTTACGTTTCAACCGATTTGGTTTACGCCGGCTACCGTGGCTCAATGCTTAAAGAAGATGCAAAACTTATTCCTGCATCACTTTATGCTGAAACAAAATTAATGGGCGAAGTGAAAATAAAGGAAACACTTGAAAATTATTTGATTTTAAGAACAGCATTGCTTTACGGTTTTGGGCTAAACCATTCACGCTGTCACTTCCATATAATGAATGACGAACTTAAAAACGGCAGACCGGTAAAATTGTTTATTGATCAATACAGGACTCCGATATTGCTGCAGGAAGCAGCAGAAATTATTGTGCATCTTTCACAAATGGATGTTGTAAACGAAACAATTAATCTCGGTGGTGCGGAAAGAGTTTCGAGATACGAGTTGGGTGAGATTCTCTGCTCTGTTGCGGCTTACGATAAATTTCTGCTGCAAAAGATAACAATGGATGAAGTATCCGGGCTGCCGAAAGTAGAAGATGTATCGCTCAATACGAATAAACTTCAATCACTCGGGTTTAAGCAGAATACAATCGAGGAAAACATTTCAAAAATAATTAGCGTAAATTAGCGCCATTCGCGGCTACTTTTTTTGCCACTGATTATACAAATTAACACTAAATTTTTATGCAGCAACTTTTAGGTGCACATACATCTATTGCAGGCGGAGTTTCGAAAGCGGTTGAGCTTGCAGAGAAACTCGGTTTTACCGCGATGCAAATCTTTACAAAAAATAACAACCGGTGGTTTCAGAAACCGCTGGATGAAAAAGAAATTAACACGTTCAAATTGAAACTAAAAAAATCGCACATAAAGTTTGTCGTTTCGCACGATGCATATTTAATCAACCTTTGTGCATCGGATAAAGAAATATTAAAGAAATCACGCACTGCGTTTATAGATGAACTGGAAAGATGCGAACTACTCGGCATTCCCCACTTAAATTTTCATCCCGGTTCTCACATTGGCGCCGGCGAAAAGGATGGAATAAAACTTATTGCCGAATCAATAAACTTTGCACATGATAAAACAAAAGGATATAATGTTAGCAGTATGCTTGAAACAACAGCCGGACAGGGCACTGCAATCGGTTATAGGTTTGAGCAGTTGCAGGAAATAATTGAGCTTATTGACGATAAGGACAGAATGACTGTCTGCATCGACACTGCACATATCTTTGCTGCAGGATACGATATTAAAAACCCGGGAAATTTTAAAATGGTAATAAAAGAATTCGATGATATTATCGGGCTGGAAAGATTAAAATGTTTTCACATGAACGACAGTAAAAAAGAACTGGGCAGCAGAGTTGACCGGCATGAACACATTGGTAAGGGATTTATCGGTCTAAAAGGTTTTTCAAACATAATGAATGACAGACGATTGAAAAAGATTCCGAAAATTTTAGAAACACCGAAAGGCAAAGAACAGTTGGAAGACCTTGAAAACCTTGCTGTGCTTAGGAGTTTAATTAAACGAGCTTGAAGAATTAGTCGAAACGGGTTAGCTGCAGTAGTAACCATTTTGAGAAATGTGAACAAGATTCTTTACCCTGCTCTGCTCTATTCAAGATTACAGTTCAAAAATATTTCGCTTTCGTAAAATCACACAAGCATAGCCGGTAAGCGATGGAACGGGATGCTTTACAAGCCAACGTGCTTTCAACTGTTCAAGTTTATGCAGCGGTATTATTTTTTTGTAATAGTTGTGACCAAAGTAGCCGTTGTATTCAATAATTTCAAAACCAATCTCTTTAAATTTTTCTATCATCTTTTTTGAGGGTCCTCTCGACCATCTATAATACACTTTGAACTTACCGTGCTTCTCCTCATCGCGAGGTGCAAACCTATTTAAGAGCATATTACTTAAACCCTCGGGCATAAACCTGTTCAGCACAAACGGGAAGGCATACAATGTAGAGAAACAATGGACCGACAGCCCTTTCGGATTTAACAGTTTATAAATATTCTTATGAAATATTTCACCATTTGAGATATGTTCGCCAACCATCCTGCTGAAAATCAGATCATATTTATCAACGGTATTTATTTTTCTTTTACTTAAATCCAGCATCAATTTTTTATAAATGTCGTCGGCTTTTTTTAATTCATTTTCGTCAACATCGCTTGTGGTAAAATCAAGCTTCAATTCTCGGACAGTGTTTACATCTAATGCCGGATTTGCACCCGATCCTATTTCAAGTATTTTCTTTACATTATTTTCTTTAATGATTTGAAGTATGAAGGAAGGCATCTTTGTCCAGCCGGGAAATTCGAGGAAATGTTTGTAGGAAATTTTCATTTAATGATAAATTCTTTTTACGGTTCTAACACCCTTGCAACAATAATCCCGGTGTCTTTCTTAATTTTCATTACATATTCTGCTAACGGTAATTTACTTATCTGCACGGGATAGCCTTCAATCGGTGAATGCAGAAGATGAATCCTTCCATCATCCATTTTAACGGCGATGCCTACATGATTAACATCAAGTCCTTTTACTGTAGTTGTAAAAGCAAGCAGATCTCCGTTATTAATTTTACTTTCTTGCTCTCTTAATTCTTCTTTCGGAATGTAGTAGTAAGTTCTTTTATTTATTTCTTCTTCCTGCTTTTTGATCACAGGGATAAACTCCGGCTGTTCTTTAAGATGTTTATAATATTGCGGATGATCCGACATAAAGCTTAAATTAAATTTTATCTCTTTTCCGCCTATCTCTTTTGTTACATCTTTAACAATGCCTTTCTTTTCATTATCGTAAATCCAATCCGTAAAATAATGAAGCCGGGATGGATACTTATCAATCTTTCCATCCCTGTAACGAATTAAAGTAAGCTCGTTTTGAAACGCTGTAAAGGTAGTATCACCATTTTTTATGCAGCGTGCAATAGCCAAAGCTGTTTCGAGGAATGTAGTGCAATCAAATTCCCTCAGGTTTACTACCAACTGTTCTACACTGTCAATTTCGAGTGTGTGAGCAACATATTCTGTTCCCATAAAACTTTTTCCAACTTCAACAATTACATCCCCGATTGGTTTCGATGCTAAATTGCTATCAGCAGCCCATTCCAATGTTGATTTATAAATTGCACTATCCTTCTCTGTATTTACCTGGGCTTTGCTGAAAGAAGTTATAACAAATATCAGAACAATAACAATAGGAAAAAGTGCACGGAGAGAAACTTTTTTACTGTCATTCTGAGCATAGCGAAGAATCTCATTCGTTTGTGAGACAGAAGATTCTTTATCCTGTTTAAAACGGGATTTAGAATGACAATCATTTTTCTTAAATGGTTCTTCTTGGGAGACTTTCATTTCACGTTTTACGTTTGACTTTTAACATTTGACATTTGACATTTGACATCAGATGATATCTTCATCTTCCGGCACTGAAGCAAATTCTTCAATCTGCCTGGCGTGCGCAAGATTTTCGAAGCGTGCATATTCTTTTATGAAGGCAAGCTTAATAGTTCCGGTAGGACCGTTACGCTGCTTTCCAATAATTACTTCTGCTACACCCTCGAGCGAATCACCGTTCTCATCTTTCAAAATGTTATAATACTCCGGACGTGTAAGGAACATTACAACATCGGCATCCTGCTCGATAGAACCGGACTCGCGCAAATCGGCAAGCTGAGGGCGTTTATCCGTTCGGGCTTCAACTGCTCTGTTCAACTGTGCGAGCGCCAGCACGGGAATGTTTAATTCTTTGGCAAGTGATTTTAGCGAACGGGAAATATGAGAAATCTCTCTCTCACGGCTTTCTGCTTTTGCCGGTCCCTGCATTAACTGTAAATAATCGATGATGATCAGCCCAATGTTTTTCTCGGCTTTCAATCTTCGTGCTTTAGCGCGAATTTCCAGAACTGTTTGAGCAGGACTGTCATCGACATAGATAGGCGCATCTATTAACTTGTGTGCATTCTTACTTAGCTTAACTCCTTCGGAATGCGGCAGCTTACCTGTACGAACAAGATGCGCATTCAACCTGCCCTCGGCACAAAGCAGACGAATGATCAATTGCATAGTTGACATTTCTAAGCTGAAAATACCGACAGGAATATTGCTCTCGACGGCAGCATTGCGTGCAATAGAAAGTGCAAGCGCAGTTTTACCCATCGAGGGTCTAGCCGCAAGAATTATCAAATCGGATTTCTGAAGACCGCCGAGCAACTCGTCAAGCTCGTAAAAACCCGACGGAACTGAAAATCTTTGATGCGTTTGAGAATGAATTGCTTCAATATACTCGAGCGCTTCTCTTACGGCTTTGTCCATTCCCTTGTAAGATTGGGTAAGATGGCTTTCGGTAATCTCAAATATTTTTCTCTCCGCCTGATCCAAAATATCGAAGGCATCGTTGGTTCCTTCGTAAGCGGCTTTGGCAATCTCGTGCGAGCTTGTAATCAATCCCCGCAGAATTTGCTTCTCTAAAATTATCTTGGCATGATATTCAATATTTGCAGCAGATGAAATTTCCTGGGAGAGCTTACTTAGATAAACCGCACCGCCTGCTTCTTCAAGCTGTTCTCTTTTTTTCAGCTCTTCGTAAAGCGTTACGGTATCAATCGGCTCACCCGTTTCGAAAAGAGAAAGCATCGCCTCGAAAATAAGCCGGTGTGCTTTAATATAAAAACTTTCTGCTTTAAGAAGCTCCAGCGCTTTGGGCACCGCTTCTTTTTCAATCATCATTGCACCGAGAACAGATGCTTCAATCTCAGGCGCTGCCGGCGGTTTTACATCGGCAGGAATAATTTTATCGGTTTCGTTATATGTTTTTTTTGTTTTAGCCATCAACTAACTCATCATAAAGCTCTCTGAATTTCTGTACATCTTCCCAGCAGCCGCGTTTCCAGTTTGGATTTCTGAGCAGCGCAGCAGGATGATAAGTAACCATTACTTTCGCAGTTTCAAATTCAAAAACTTTACCCCTCATATTAGTAAGAGATTCTCTCTTTTTCAATAGCCCCTTTGCGGCTGTAAGCCCGAGACAGAGAATCAATTTGGGTTTTATAAGATCGAATTGCTTTTTTAAGTAGGGAAGACAGGTTTCCATCTCATCCGGCTGCGGAGTTCGGTTGCCGGGCGGACGGCATTTTATAATGTTAGCAATGTAAACATCCTCTCTTTTAAATTTAATCGCTTTTAAAATTTCATTTAATAATTGCCCGGCTCTTCCGACAAACGGCAAGCCCTGTTTATCCTCTTCGGCACCCGGTCCTTCGCCTATTACCATAACATCGGTATTAGGATTTCCGACACCAAAAACAAATTTATTTCTGCCTTCGTGCAGTCTGCATCGAGTACAAGCTTTAATTAAATTTTCAAGCTCGTCGAGCGAGGCAGCTAATTCCCATTCTTCCTTTTCGCCAGGAAATAATTCCGGTTCTTCAGGTCGGGGGATTTTCTTTTCCGTCACAATTATAGTCTTCCTTTTAGTAATTCCTTCTTCAAACAGCTCATCGCCAAAAATTTCTTTCTGATCTTTAAGCGCTTCTATTATTTGCTTTTTAAGCTGAGGGTTCATACAGATATAATAGTTTTTTTATTATTACTCCGGTAATAAAAAAGGTTGTATTCAATCTACTTTTAATTTGATTTTCGGATTTTAATTTTTTAATGAACTCACTCTAATCTCTCTTAAAAAGAGAAAAGAATTTGGAAAAATCCGAAAACCAAATAGAAATTATATCATAATTTCCCCGTAAATTAAACGCAAGTAAATAATTGCCGGGTTAATAGCAAAAAGGCCCGCCACTGCACCCTTCCAGGGAGGGGATATGAAATAAAATTATGTTAATTCCGTTAGAATTTTATTTGCCGCCTGGAATTTACTTTGCAGCGGAAGTTTAACAGCTTTCCCGGATTTTCTTATTATTGTAATCCTATTTGTATCAAACTCAAATCCGCTTCCCTTATCTTTTAATGAATTCAACACAATTATATCCAGATTTTTTTCTTTTAATTTTTTCTCTGCATTCGTCAGCTCGTTGTCTGTTTCGAGGGCAAATCCTATTACGGTTTTACCGGTGTTATCAATAGATGAAAGAATATCATCCGTTCGAGTAATTTTAATTTCGGAAAGCTTTTGTTCTTTCTTTAATTTTTTTGCCGATACCCGTGCCGGTCTGTAATCTGCTACTGCGGCAGCCATTATAAGCGAATCGTTTTTCTTTAATTCTATTAATACTTGTTTTTTCATTTCTGCGGCGGAACGAACATTAATTCTTTTTATTTCAGGATAAGCAGTTTCGGATGATGGTCCGGAAATAACCGTTACATCGGCACCGCGGAGAAAAGCTGCTCTTGCCAGTGCGAATCCCATTCTGCCCGAGGAACGGTTGCCGATAAATCTAACCGGATCGATATCTTCGTAAGTAGGACCGGCAGTTATTAAAATTTTTCTGCCTGATAAATCTTTTTTATATCCCGAAAGAACAATCTCAGCCGCATCTATTATTTTATTTATGCCGGCAAACCTGCCCATGCCCGTTAACCCGCTTGCGAGTTCACCTTCCTCAGCATAAACAAAAAAGTAACCGAGCGATTCAAGCTTTTGAAAATTTTCTTTTGTAACCGGGTTTTCATACATATCAACATCAGCCGCGGGTGCTATAATTACAGGCGAACGGGAAGCCGAAACAACAGTTGTTAAAGCATTATCTGCAAAGCCGTGAGCAATTTTTGCAACCGTGTTAATTGTTGCAGGGGCAATTAATATTAAATCTGCCCACATTGCCAGATCAATATGCCAGGTAGAAAGATTGGTGCTGTTGGATTTGGATTCGGGAAAAATATTCACGACCACATTATTTTGCGAAAGTGAGGACAGAGTTAACGGAGCGATAAATTCTGTTGCGGCAGGTGTCATTACAGCTTTTATTTCCGCTCCCCTTTTTATTAGTTCTCTAATCAGGAATGCCGATTTATAAGCCGCTATGCCACCGGTTACACCTAATACAATTTTCTTTCCCTTTAAAACATCTTTCGGCATCGCTCAAATCTATTAATTATTTATAGAGAAAAGAAGAGACTGTCTTAAAAGTAAGTTTTATGAGATTGTCATTCATCCGGGTCCATCGGGAAAAGCGGGAATCCATTTCATTTTAAAGGTTTAGATTCCCGTTTCCACGGGAATGACAAAAAAATCAGTACTTTTGAGACAGTCTCCCTTTATAAGTTATTACTACTCTTTATAAGCGTATTCAATTTCTGAGTTCAGCAGTTCCTTTAATGCCTGAATATGAGGCTTCGGTCGTTTTTCCATCTCGAGGGAAATCTTCAACTGTGCCGGATTATCAATATCTTCCGCCTCATCATCGGTAGTAGTTTCAGGAATAGTACTTAGTAAAGCATTGAATTCAATTTTGTTATCGTTATTAATCTGTCTTGCTCTCAAAGAACAAACAATAATAGCTTCGTAAACGTTTGCTGCATTTGCATCAATTTGTCTCAGGTCAACCGGTTCTATCGACATCTTTATATCTCCTTATTAATTATTTTTTTAATTAAACCCGAAGTTTCTTCAATGGCATTATTTAAATCTTTATTCTGTATAATATAATCAAATTTATCCTTCTCACTCAACTCCATTTTAGCTCTCTCAATTCTTTTTTTAAAGTCTTCTTCGGTTTCAGTATTTCTTTCCCGAAGTCTTTTAACAAGTTCTTCGTAGCTGGGCGGCATAATAAAGATTAAATACGAATCGGGATAAATCTTTTTTATAGCAAGCGCACCTTTTACATCAATCTCTAAAAGAACCGGCTTTCCGGCATTTAAATTTCTATCGATAAAACTTTTATATGTGCCATAATAATAATCGTAAAATTTTTCCCATTCGACGAATTCGTTTTTTTTAATTTTCTCTAAAAATTCCTGCTCGGAGATAAAATAATAGTCAACCCCATCTTTTTCATTAGCTCTTTTCGGGCGTGTTGTGGCGGAAACTGAAAATACGATTTCAGGATAACGTTCCAGTATCTTTTTTATAATTGTGGTTTTACCGGCACCGCTCGGTGCGGAAACAGCAATTAATTCTCCTCTCTTCTCTCGCAACTATCACTCGATGTTTTGAATTTGTTCCCGGATCTTTTCCACTTCTTCCTTTATAGCAACCGCCTTATGGGTAATGGAAGTAGAGATTGATTTTGAAGATATTGTATTCGCTTCCCTGTTTAATTCCTGGCATAAAAAATTAAGCTTTTTCCCCGGCTCCACCTGCTTGAACATGGTTTCGGTAAAAAATTTAAGATGGCTTTTTAACCTGACACATTCTTCGGTCACATCCGCTTTATCGGCAATCATAGCAAGTTCAAGATTCAGCCGGTCTTTATCTATTGAAATATCCCCGGTAATTTTTTGAATTCTTTCTTTCAGCTTGCGGTAGTATTCGTTAACACTTTTTTTGAAATCTCTTTCGATGGAAACAACCCTGCGCTCTATTTTTTTCACCCTTTTTGAAAGGTCTTTAGCAAGCTCATTGCCTTCGTGCTTTTTCATCAACATTAAATTTGAAAGCGCATTCTGCACAGCTTTTTTTACCAAATTAAATTCGCTGTCGCTTAGTTCACTTTCCGATATCGAAAATATTTCCTTGCTGTTAAGAATATGATCCAGCTTAATATTGTCATCGATATTACCGATCTTCTTTATTTTATTCAGAAGACGAATATAATCATTCAGCTTTGTTTCGTTGATCAAAGCCGAATAGCTTTCGGAAATGTTTTTCTCGAGCTTAATAATTACATTAACTTTACCCCTCTTAACTTTCGCTTTAAGAATTTCTCTCAGCTCGTATTCTCTTGAAGCCATCGAAGACGGAAGCTTAAGAAACAGTTCGAGAAAGCGGCTGTTAACGCTTCTTAATTCTACATCGACGGAAATATTATTTTTTACGGCATTTCCCTTGCCGTAACCGGTCATACTATATATCATATCATATCATTAAAATTAAAGAAGAATTGTTAAAATAAAGAATTAATCGAAGGTATTCAAAAATAATATGATTATTGTTTTATACCGGTATTCGAATTTTGCACAATTTATCGATACACCGGAAACAATTCACTATGCAGTTGGCAAAACACAGTACGCAAATAAGATGATCGAATTAAAGGAAGATCAGAATGCTTCACCGATTCCGAAATGAAATTCAAAAGCTTTCCAGAAAGGTCTTTGAAATAATGTAATATCATTCTGCGGGTCCCATAATTTCCATCCTAAATCGAACCTGAAAGGTGCAAAAGGCGAATAGTACCTAAAGCCAAACCCAAGAGCGGCAGCCACTTCGCTTATTGAAAACTCTGTATAACCATTCCATGTATTACCGTAATCCAGAAAAATTGTATATCCAAAATCGGGATTAAATTTTCTCCTGAATTCAAAAGAACCTTCCAAAATAAAAGTACCGCCCCTAATATTATTTTCAACGGGTTTAGTCAGCCCTATGAATTCAATTTCGTTTTCGGGTACTAATTGTCTTGCCCTCCATCCACGAACCGAATTTGCACCGCCGGCGAAGAAAGTCTGGTTGGGTGAAATTAGTTCCAACCCGCCTTTAAACGGTTGAATATATCCCAACCTGAACTTAATTCCGAGAACCGTAAAATTATCCCGCGAGAGACTGATATAATTAGCCAGGATAGCGTCTATTTTGTAGTATAATCCGAGATCGGTCTGCCTTGTTTCGGGTACACCGAGCGAATCCATAATTGTCTGTCCCGAGCCGGTAAAAGTATTGTTTGAAGTAGCAAGTTCCAGGACAAAATTCAGGTTGTAGCCGGCACTGGGAAAGAATATGTTGTTTGCTGTTGTTGAACCGATTTCAGAACCAATAATTGCAGTAGTAGTTGACCGTTCAACAATTAGGGGAATATCAATAATGTTATAATCCAGATCAAAAATTAATGCATCTAACCTTAAGTACGGGTTAAGGAGATTTATGAAAGTATGCCGCGGCATATCGATACCGAGTAAAATCTTTCCGCCGTAATTATCGAACTGCGTGGTTGATATGTTATAATTTTTTAAAAACCCTTCTAAAGAGCCGGAAACATTACGACTGAATAAAAACGGTTGTTCTAATGAAAGCGATATATCCAATTGAGTTTGAAATGTTGAATCTTTTGCCGAACGGGATGAAAACCTGAACTGACCGATGTCATTTAATTTAAACCTTGTACTGAGAGTAAGCTTCCGCGCATCGCCGAAAAAATTCTTCCTTATATAGTTTAAGCCAATACCTACATTCGATGTATTAAATTCATTATCGATAAACACTTCGGGTGCTAATTCATTTAGCGGACCGATATTTCCGCTGATTAGCAGCGGAACCATATTCCCGGTCGTATCATTTACAACACCTTTCAAATTAATAGCATTAAATAAACCTGTCCGGGCTAATCTCAATCTGCTTTTAGAAAGTTCATTATCGTTGTAAGTTTCTCCCACATGTATATTGGCAACATATTTTATTAAATCGTTACTTACTAAGTTTTGCCCGACCCCGCTTTTTTCGACTCTAATTTCGTTATACTTGAATTTATGCCCGGTTGTAAAGTAAATATTCATATCTGTTTTATAACGAACCGAATCGATAGTAATCAGCGTACTGTCGAAGGAAGCAAGCATGTAACCGTTGTTATGCAGAATACCCAATACTATACTCATCTGCCTGGCAATTTTCGCCTGGTTAAATCTCTCATTTGCAGCTAACGAAGTATATGGATTTATTAATCTTTTTAACCCCTCGTTTAATGAATCCAATCCGAATAACAATATTCTCCCGTAAGTAAACTGCTTTCCTTCATTTATAAAATAGGTTAAAGATGCAGTGCGGGATGATGAATCAATTTTAAAACTATATGAAAAGTCAGCCATAAAGAAGCCGTTCACAGAGTAAAACGATTTGAGTGCAATCAAATCAACCGATATTGCAGTAGAATCGAAATAGGCAGGTGAAGAGCCAAAAGGTGTAAACGAATCTAACAATTTCCAGAACCAGAAAGGCGTTTCTTTATTACGAATTATGCCTTTTAATTCCGCATCGGAAAATTCTACGTTTCCTTCAAAATTAATTGAACTCAACTCGATATCACCGCTTTGCTGCGCATTCAAATTATTGATGAATCCGTAACAGGTAATAAAGACGAAAATAACAGCGAAGCGATATTTTAAGATTTTTAAATTATGAATAATTGCAGGTAAATAGTTGTTTAACATTTAATTATCAAAGATAATTAATAAATAATTAATTGCTTTCCATTCCGACGGGGTAAATTTTAATAAAGATAAGATTATAACGGAGCGAAGATATGTTTATTAAATATATCTTGGTACTTTATAATTAACTGCTAGTGACCACGCCTGTGAGGTTACTATTTTAATGATAAAAGGCAAATGCCTTTTTAAAGGTCTCAAGTTGACCGGTTAAAATCTTCAACTGTTAAAACAGTTAGTAATTAAGGTTTTCGTTTCATTAACACCGGGATTAATCCCGGTGCTAATGTTATAAACACTTACAAATTTAACCGTTTTAACGGTTTAACAAAATGCCCGGTCAACTTGAGTAATTAATAGCCTGCTATGATTTAGTAGAAAGTAACAAATCCCAAAATTCAAATAATATCCGAATTAAAAGTATCGATGTTCAAAAATAGTTTGGAATTTTAATAATTGAGATTTGAATTTTATTTGGAATTTGTTTTTTGAAATTTGTCATTTCCGGTTTATCCGGGTTAGGGTAAGATATTTAACGAATATCCGATTCAATTATTCTTAGGTCCGGGTAATCTTTTTTAAAATAGCTGATGAAGAATTTTCTCAGCATCGGTTTATTTATATTCTTCGATAAATACAACGCGACACCCGAACGATGTTCGACTATTAAATGTGCGTAATAAATTTCCCTGTCAGAAAAATTTATCACGTAGGAAAAGATTTCACCACCACCGGTGCCCATGTAAAAATCCTGAGAGTTATAATAGATCATTTCGCCTGTAACCGAACTCAGCTTTATTTTATCTACAATACACTTATTTAACGAACCCTGTAATACCGGGGTGGAGTAAACATTTTTAAACTCATCGTCCACTATTTCAATGAGTTTAAACTGTATTCCAAATTCTTTATTACCCGAAGCTTCAACACCTGCAACAATTGATTTAACCTCATCCGAAGTAAAATAACCTGAAATGGTAAACTTAATATTTTCATCCAGTACTTTATGAGCTATATTCCTAACTACTTTCGGATCGTCAAGATTAACGTTTGTCTCATCTTTCTTCCCGCATGCAGCCGCAAGTAATAACACGGTTACTAATATTAGTAAAAATTTTATTTTATCTGATAACAACTTTAGTTCCCACCTTTATTACAGAATGTAGCTCGTCGATGTCTTCGTCGCTAAGCGCAATCGATCCGTTTGTCCAGTTATATACAAAAGGTAAATTCTTGAATATGAAATTAAACTTCCCAATACCCTGAATTCCTATATCTCCGCCGAGCACATTATTAAACTTTGTGCATCCTTCGTAATAGAATTCAAATTTTATCTGATCAAATACTTTCTGGGTTATCCATCCTTTTCTCAAGGCATCCGTTGCGTCTTCAAGATTGGGATAATTCAGCCGGAAAAATCTATGATACAGAACAGATGTATCGATCGAACAGATTTTATATGTACCCACCGGGGTTGCTTCATCGCCCGCCCTGTATTTTATCCGATGAACATTTCTTCCAAAGCTTGCCCTGTAGGTTTTTACCAGGACGGTATCTTCATAAAGGTTAAGAGTAAATGTATCTCTGTCTATAAGTATATTAGGATTTATTAATTTCGAAAAACCTTTATTCAGCATTGCTTCATTTAGGGTTACCTGCTTAAGGTTTAAAATAATTCCGTAAATTAATAAGCCGGTCATAAATACAATTATTGCCAACGTGAGATAAAGCACATTCCGCAATGTGCTTATGTCAATATATTTTTTGAATAAAGCCGTTAGCTCTTCAAATTTATTTAAGTGCGAATCTTCCGTAATCGGACCTTAGATGAAGTAAAGAAAATATTTAATTTAAAGTGCACAAAATTTAATTAAAATTAGCTTAATTTATAATATGAGTCCACTTTAAAAAGGTAATCAAAGTGGAAACAAGGGTCAAAAAACTTAAATTCCCGCTTTTCCCGATAAAACGGGAGGAATGACAATCAAGAATACTAACTTTTTAGGTTTAACTCATAATAATAAAAGGATTTATAATTATTCCGCACGGGAAAAATAAAGAAAATCTGATCACTGTTCTAATTATCCTCCTAACAGCGGTTTCAACCGGTTTCACACAGGTAAAGATAAAGGCGGTAGGCGATATTATGCCCGGCTCGGTTACGCCGAAAGAAATTCTGCCTCCGCTGAAAGGAGAAGAATTCGTTGAATCTGCAGGAGAATTATTAAATGATGCCGATATTGTTTTTGGAAATCTCGAAGGCGCTTTTATAAATGATGAAATGCAACCTCAGAAATGTTCCGACCGTTCCCGCAAAGCAGCTACCTGCTATGAGTTTGGAATACCCGAATATCTTGCTCACCCGCTGAAGGAATTGGGATTCAATGTTTTGAACCAGGATAATAATCATTCCGAAGATTATGGCTATGAAGGATATAAATTTACACAGGAAAATTTATCCTGTCTGGGAATCAAGTTTATACCAAAACAAGGTTTTGCAGAATTTACAATCGGGACAAAACATATTGCTATTGCGGCTTTCGGCTATTCAAGTAATTCTAATAATATATCGGATTTGGAGAATGCAAAAAAAATTATTTCCGGTCTGGATAAAAAGTACGACCTGATTATCGTTTCATTTCACGGCGGCGCCGAAGGCAAAAATGCACAG
>BDSV01000124.1 GCA_002898075.1 bacterium BMS3Abin03 | reverse complement strand
AGCAGACTTATGCAAATGGGCGGTTTCCCTGAACTTTTCCTTGCCGGCTCAGAAAGAGAAGCGAGAAGATGGAGGATGCAATATCGCACGAGGATATTATACGACGATTTAACTTCATTGGAGAATGTGAAAGATGTTGGACTTCTTGAATTGCTATCAAATCGTTTACCTGATCTTACCGGTTCTCCTCTTTCGATTAATGCTATTCGCGAGGATTTACAAGTCTCGCATAAAACAGCCGCCCGCTGGTTGGATATTCTTGAAAATCTATATATGATTTTTAGAATATATCCATTTGGTCAACCAGAAATCAGGGCTGTTAAAAAAGAGTCAAAACATTATCATTTCGATTGGATGCTGATAGAAGATGAAGCAATTCGTTTTGAAAATCTTGTAGCAGTTCATCTTTTAAAGTGGGCGCATTTCCAGGAAGATTACGAGGGCATAAAGACTGAGTTAAGATTTTTCAGAAACCGTGAAGGTAAAGAAGTAGGTTTTGTATTAATACAAAAAAAATCTCCAATTATGTTTGTTGAAAGCAAACTACGTAACCGAAAACCAGAACCAGCGTTGCGATATTTAAAAAAACGTTTCCCTGATACGAAGGCAGTACAAGTATCATTATACGGGGATGATGATGTTACAACAAAAGATGGAATAAGACTTGTTTCAGCAAATAAATTCTTATTGGAATTAATTTAACAAGCTACAAAACTCACTTGTATTAACTGCTAAGAAGTGTTTATAATTTCAGGAATATTAATCTTATACTTTCCGATGATTGGATGATATTCGATAACCCCGGCATTAACCCAATATTATTTACTGACATTTCTAATGAGTTAATACATATACCTCTGTTGTTGATAGTTAATGTTGTTTGGTTCAACAGAAATATATAATTTAGATGAAGAGTAGAAGCTTATTTGAGAATATTTTTAGAAATGGTGATATTCTGCCGCTTTGCGGCTTAGTTCAACCATTGCCTCAAACAGAAAGCGTTCCCGCACCTGACTGCGGTGGGCAGGTTTGCTATTACATTTCATTTTGAATAATTTAGGATTAGCAGCACAGGATATAAAAAAATAAAGTGAATAAATCCTGCGACTTATTAATATGTTAGCTACAAAGGCTTGTATAAAGTTTATTGCCCGTATAAAGAGTGTCTTTGTCGAGTTTTCAAATGAAAGGCAAATCTATGTTCACATATAATCTAAAATTGATTTTAATCGTTTTTGTTCCTATGCTTTTGATTGCTTCTTGCTCAAATAGCACTGAACCAGAAGCACTATCATCTATAGATATTTCTCAAGTAAATAATATTCAATGGAATCTTACTTCAGTTGAATCTTTTTCACAAAATGTTAATCTGAGTAATTATGAACCATTTAAGATTGTATTTTGGAATAATAGATTTTGGGGAACAGATAACTGTAACTTTTTACGAGGTGATTATTCAATTATAAATGATAGTCTAATAATTTTTAATGGTAGTATAACAGAAATAGGATGTTCTTCTATCAATTTATTCCCTTTTAAACATTTGTTCGGCAATCCAAAAATTATGATGAGAGGAACAGATTTGATTTTATTGAAAAATTATACCACTTTTGTTTATTCATCCAATTTCACAAAAGATATTTCCCAACATAGTTTTTTAAATGACACTTTAAGTCTTAAAAGTTCAAACGATATTAATATCTCTTTTTTCGACTCACTTGGACTATATCCTAAATTAATATTATCGTCTGAAAGACAGTTCAATATCCAATGGTATAATAAATCCCCAGCGAATACCAGTTTTATTAATCAATATTCGGGAGTATTTGGTATAAATGAAAACAAAGAGATTCTTTTTACTCGAATAAACTCATCTTATGAAGGTAACGGTATCTCAATTGATGATTGGGAATTAGTAGATAGAATTATTGAGTCGAAAAGATTTGAATATAATGCTAATTTTTTGAAAATAATAAATACTATTACAAATACATATTATGAGTTCAGTAAATAATAGGTGTTGCAGCTAACAAGTTGCCCAAGGTGACAGCATTTTCGCTTTCGGCATTTGTGTAATTACAAAGTCTGTATTACCGTTTCGGCTTTGCTGTTCGGCTATGTTTGTAAATGTAAATTATTAGAAAATAAAAAGTAATTTAATAAATTTGGCATTGTTGTTCTGGGCTGCACCTCAGCAACCACGCCGTTATGTGGCTTGTTTTTCATCACGAACTGAAGAGATACATTATGAAAATAATAAAGTTATTTTTTTTGTTAAGTATTGTATTTAATAATACAACTTTAAGTCAAACTTCAATAGTAAAAATTAACTCTTATGATATCGATTCAAAACTTTCCTTAAACGCGGGAAACATTGATATAAATGTTCTCTGTCAAATTCAAACATCCGATTCTATATCTTCTGTTCAATTCATTTTCAATTCAGAATGCAATATTTATTCAATTGAGTACTTGGAAGAAGGTAACTGGATTAGTGTCCCGTACAAGTTAAATGGAAAAGATTCATTGTTATTACTGTTTAATAATGGAATTCTAGAAGCGAATAAATACTTATTGAGATTTAATTACTCTTTTCCAACAAATATTCTTAATGATTCGCTAGTTATTATTGACAGAGGTCATCGATGGTATCCGCTTATACTCGATCAAATAGCAACGTTTAAAGTGTCTTGTAATGTTCCCAAAGGATATTACGTTTTAGCCGCGGGTAATCTACAATCTGTAAATAATTATAAAGACAGCACTACATTTATTTGGGAAAGTCAATCTGCTGTATTTAAAATGCCTTTAATTGTTTTTAATAGTTCTCAATTTAAAAGAGCAGAATTTGATTCTCTCGATATTAGTATTGGCTTTTATTATTTGAATGCTGATTCATTTGAAGTATCGACTATAATTAATGAAGCTGCTAAATGCATTAATTATTTCTCTAAAAATATTGGTAGCTATTCATATAAAAAATTAACTCTCTTTGAAGTGACTCAGTGGGAAGGGATAAATACGGCAAGCGGATTAATAATGATCGGTACTCAATCTTTAGAAATGATGAAACAAAAATATTATGATGGTTTAAATTTGACGATTGCCCAACAATGGATCGGTGCCGGTGTCTTTGCCAAATATGGAGCACCCGGCTTTTGGTTTCTGGCTCTCTCTTTACCACATTATTTACGTCTGATGTATTTGCAACAAACTAAAGGTGAAGAATCGTTTCAAGAATCCTTGCACAAACCTTTAGCTAAGTACAAGGAATTTTCCGGTAAGGAGAATGATATACCAATAATGGATATCGATTCTCCTAATTCAAGAGAAAAAAGTATCATTTTGTACGGTAAAGGTCCTTATGTAATTAGCAAAATCCAAAATGCAATGGGTGATGAAAAGTGGTTATTATTCCTTCAAAATCTATACGAATCTTTTCGTGGGAAGATATTGACTTACGCTGAATTTGAAAAACAAATTTCTAAATATGATGAGAATGGAAATATTTTAACTTTGCTAAATAAATTAATTACACAAAAAGGAATGCCTAAAGATTAGACTATTTATTAAGATGCCATATAACGTTATAAAGGATTCATCTCAAAGCGTGCCGAGAGATAATCCTGTGTTCCCGATAAAAAGCATCGGTATCTAAGGATGAGCTAATACGGAAAGCGGTCCCGATAAAAAACATCGGGACAATACTTGTAATTTCAAAGGCAGGTTTTCATTGTAGGTTTTTATTTTTTTCATTATTCAGGTAAAGAAAATATTTACGCAGTTCTTCGTTTGTAATTTGTTCGGGCGGTTTATTAAAATATTCTATAATCTTTTTTGCCCGGTAAAGATATGTCTCTTGAGTTCTTTGGGATAAACCCCCGCCTTCGTTGAAACTATGGCGGGCAGGCAATAACTGCATATCCTGTTCCATTCGAGTGATAATTTGAGTATTCATTACATACCTCTGTTGTTGATAGTTAATGTTGTTTGGTTCAACAGAAATATATAATTTAGATGAAGAGTAGAAACTTATTAGAGAATATTTTTAGAAATGGTGATATTCTGCCGCTTTGCGGCTTAGTTCAACCCAACCCGCAACTCAACCGGACGCCGTTTTCAAAGCGGCATTTATGTAGTTCTTAAGTTAGTTGGAATTCAAAATAAATCAATAACCAAATGCTGTTTCTGCCTTGGTGTAATTTGATGACGAATTATAAAGCATTCATAGGAAATAAAATATGAGAATAATTTTAATATTTACAGTTAGCTTTTTTCTATGCGGTTGTTATTCAGTACCAAAATACGACCTGGAAAAGTCAATAGCTAACTATGAAGAATTTACGAGTCTGGAAATTCCTTTATACTTCGATGCCGGAATTTATCCGTTTATTTATGTGAATATACAAGGCAATAAAATTCCTGTGCACGTGGATATTGGAGATGAAACTGGAAATTTTTCTTTTAAAGAAAAGTCTCTGGAAAATATTAAATATCAAACTGTTGGCGGAAAAAATCTCTCTATGAGTTTCAATGGTTTAATTAAAAGTAACGAATATTTTACCATAAATGAAATAGAGATCGAAGGAATGAAATTCAAAAATTTGGTTTGTAAAAAAGACAAAGCAAACTTACCGAATTATCTAATGGATATTGGAGCTATGGGTTTTAATTTCCTGAAAGAATTTAATTTTCAAATAGATTATAAAAATAAATTACTGATTTTATATAAAAAGGGTTTAATTCCTGATTATATTATTAATTATTGGACAAAAATTATTTTAAATGAAAAACCTGCGCTAACTTTTAATGGTTACATTCAAGGGTATAATGAAAAGTTTCAAATCGGCATTGATACCGGAACAATTATGCTTGATAAAGAGATGGTAAAAAATTTAATAAGAGTACCTCTGGAATCCGGTTTTGTTTCAAAACAAAAATCCGAATTTTTAGATAATGAATCCAAATTAAGAGTTTTGAAAGACTTATCGATAACAAATGGAAACAGTCTCATCGATGGTTTGGATTTCCTTCTATATGAAACGAAACAACCAAAAGACAGGGATATATTTTTGGGCGGAGATTTTTTCTTTAAGTATAATACTTTTTTCGATAATAAAAATAATATCCTATACATTAGCAAATACAGATGAAAAATGAAGCTTATACTATCTATAACAAGTAATAGAATTTTAGAATGAAACATATTCGAAAAACAAGACAATATCTGCTTAAAGAAGGAAAGTTGAAATGATACCTTATCTATGGAATCGGAGAAATTTTACAGGTAATGATACATATTCTTTTGGTATTTAAAGTCAATAATTGGAATGAACGGAGTAAAATGGATACGCAAGCTAAGACAGTCTAAAAAACAAGCGCGGTGAGAGTAGTGATATGAGGCGGATTACATTAAATAAATATAGTAGAAAATTGGAAAGATGCTGCTTTGAAATACCCGCCG
>BDSV01000123.1 GCA_002898075.1 bacterium BMS3Abin03 | reverse complement strand
AAAGAAAAATATATTCCTTACATCATCGAGACATCGGCAGGTGCGAGTAGATCATTTATGGCATTTTTAATCGATGCATATTACGAGGAAGAAGTGAAAGGCGAAAAACGTGCGGTGTTAAAATTCCATCCACGGCTTGCCCCTATTAAAGCAGCAATCTTCCCGCTTGTTAATAAAGACGGTATGCCGGAGATTGCAAAAAATATTGAAGCAGATCTTCGCAAAAGTTTAAAAGTATTTTATGATGATAAAGGAGCAGTAGGAAGACGTTACCGCAGACAGGATGAAGCAGGAACCCCTTACTGCATTACGGTCGATACTCAAACGATTGAAGATAAAACCGTGACCGTAAGAGAAAGGGATACAATGGAACAGGAAAGAATAGCAATCGACCGGTTGACAGGTTACCTTTTGAATAAACTTCATAACGTGTAAATGAAATTCTATATAATTCTGCTGTGTTCATTTATTCTGTTTTTTACTTCTCCATCATTTGCACAGAAAACAGAATTCGATTCGCTTGTTGTTAAGGGAATAAAGCAGATCTACAGCATAAAATTTTCCGCAGCAGAGAAAACATTCCAGACGTTAACAAACAATTACCCCAACCATCCCGCAGGAAAGTTTTTCCTAGCAATGATCTATTGGTGGAAAATCATTCTCGATGCTTCTTATGAAGGTTATGATGATATCTTCATTGAAAAGCTTGAGGAAGTAATCGAGCAATGCGATAATATACTCGATAAAGATCCCGATAATGTTGATGCTATGTTTTTCAAGGGCGGAGCGATCGGCTTCCGCGGAAGATTGATGGCTTTACGCGATAGCTGGCTGAGCGCCGCCGACAATGGTAGGGAAGCACTGCCTCTCGTAGAAAGAGCCGGTGAGCTTGATCCGGATAATGTCGATGTGCAGCTTGGTTTCGGTATCTATAATTATTATGCAGATGTAATTCCTGAGAAGTACCCGGTTGTAAAACCGCTTATGTTGTTTATTCCTTCCGGCGATAAAGAACTCGGAATTAAGCAGCTTAAGAATGTTGCAGATAACGGTAAGTATGCAAAATACGAAGCACGTTATTTCCTGATGACGCTATATTTCAGATTTGAGAACGATGCAAACTCAGCAGAAAAATATTCAAAAACGTTGAATGAGGATTTTCCGGACAACCCGGTTTTTGAAAGATGGCGCGGAAGAATTACGGTCCGCCGTGGCAAGCTTGCAGCAGCAGATTCCATCTTTAAGGATATTTTAATTAAAGCGGGGAAAAGACTTCCCGGTTATAATACGCTCAAGGTTAAAAGAGAAGCAGTGTATTACATCGGGTTTTATTACAGGAGTTTAAATCAATACGATTCGGCACAGGTTTATTTTGAAAAATGTATCGACTATTCTAGAAAGCTGGATAAAGATAAAGCATCCGGATATATGATCAACTCAACTCTGTATCTTGGAATGATAAAAGAAATTAATGAAGAATATATAGCAGCAAAAATGTATTATGAAAAAGTTTTGGATATGCGGGAGTTCGGCAACTCACACGAGCAAGCCGAAAGAAACCTGGAAAGAATTGAGCAGATGGGTAAAACAGATAATGAGTAAAATTACTGCGAATAGTAGGATTTATTAATGTGAATAAACAATTGTAGAGTAGGAAGATGACTAAGAAAATAACACTCGTTTTTTTATTGCTGTTTACGGTCTTATTATCTGCTCAGGGAAACAATACAGGTCGGTTATCCGGTAATTCAATATACAGCAGGGCGCCCGAAAAATTAAAGCATTTCAAACCGTTCTTGCGGGAATGGTGGTTTTACAGTCAGCGTGCATACCCCGATGAATATATCCATAACGGAGCTTATGAAAATTCTATTGAACAGCGTAATCGTCTGCGTGTTGAAAATAGTGAGGAAGCAGCAGATGTAAACTGGGTTAGTATAGGTCCTACTCCGGGTGAAGACTTTAATTATGGAAATATTTCATCCAGAATAGTGAGCGGGGCTTTCGATCCTGTAAATCCTGATATTATTTATATTGGACCTGCCAATGGTGGTGTTTGGAAATCGACAGATGGTGGAATAAACTGGACACCGCTCACCGATTACCAGGAATCGCTGGCAATGGGCGCAATTGCCATAGACCCGGCTAATACAAGAATTATTTATGCAGGAACAGGAGAAGCGACTTACAGCGGTGCATCTTATTACGGTCGGGGATTATTAAAATCGACTGATGCCGGTGATACATGGAAACATATAACAAACGGTTTACCTGAATCGACATATTTTTCGAGATTGAAAATTCGTCCCGGTCATTCAAATGAATTAATTGCTGCTTTAGGAAGCGGCGGGCTTTACAAAAGCACCGATTATGGAAATAGCTGGACAGTTTTATTTAATAATCCTTTTCAGGATGTCATTTTTTCTCCAACCGGCGATACTGTTTATGCTTTATCAGGTGCGTCCGGTATTAAAAGATCTATCGACGGGGGAGATACATTCGAATCATTTGGATCAGGATTAAGCAGCGGAGCCCGCGGTCATTTTGACCTTTGCAAAGCCGCACCCAACATTTTCTATGCTGCTATTTTTGGGTATGATATGGTGAAACTATTTAAATCTACCGATTATGCTGCTCACTGGAGCGAACTATCCACTTCGGCAAAATTCAAAAGTCTAGATGGGCAAGCATGGTATGATTTGTATTGCCGGGTAAATCCAAAAAATCCGGATAAAGCTTATGTTGGAACAATTGATGTGTTTAGAACTATAGAGGGAACTAATTTCGTTGATATAACAAACGGTTATTCGGGAGGCTCTGTTCATGTAGATCAGCATTACCTTTTTTTTCATCCTACCGATGAAAATACTTTTTTTATTTGCAATGACGGTGGAATATGGAAAACGACGAATGACGGAAACAACTTTACAAATATGAATGAGAATCTTACTTTAACGCAATTTTATAGAATCACTGCCAGTCCTTTTGATCCGGGAAGGATTCTTGGAGGGACACAGGATAACGGTACGCAGCAAACACTTTCCGCTCTGAATTGGGCAGCAGTTTATGGTGGAGACGGAGGTGATGTTGCTTTCAATCACTTCGATGATAATTATATTATTGGTGAAACCCAGTTTGGAGGTCTTTTCAGAACGACAAACGGTGGCGGTTCCTGGAACCAGGCAACTAACGGAATAAATATGAATGAAAATAGCGCCTGGATTGCTCCTGTCGAAGAACATCCTACAAAACCGGGAACATTTTTTACTGCCAGACAGCGCATCTATATAAGCACCGATAATGGAGGATTATGGACTGCTATTTCCGGAAATATAAATAATTCCGGTGCTGTAAGAGAATTGGCTATTAGTAATTCAAACCCTATGGTAATGTACGCTGCCGCCGGCAGCAAGGTTTTTCTTTCTACAGATAGCGGAGTTAACTGGGTGGATAAAACCAACGGATTACCCGATAGAATAATTACTTCCGTTTATATTCATCCTGATGATGAGAATATATCTTTACTAACATTTTCGGGATTCGGTACTCCGAAAGTTTTTAAAACAACAGATAAAGGTAAAAGCTGGAAAGATATTCATGGTGATTTGCCGGATTCGCCGGTGAATGATCTTTTCATCTTTACAGATAATTCCACGCTTAATAATACCTATTTTGCAGCAACCGATGTCGGTGTATTCCTGACTAAAAATAGCGGGGGGAATTGGGTTGAATTAATAAATAATTTGCCCAATACTGTAATTATGCATCTTGATTATTCTTCAACAATTAGAATGCTTCGTGCGGGAACTCACGGCAGAGGGGTTTACGAGACTTTCATTGATCTAACTATTCCGGTGGAGTTAACATCATTCGTTGCAGATGTTAATAGTTCAGGAAATGTGGAACTATACTGGAAGACCACTACTGAGATCAATAACCGGATGTTTGAAATTGAAAGGGAAAAGGAAAATAATAATTATTACACCATCGGGTATGTAGAAGGACACGGTACAACAACAGAAACACAGGAATACTCATTCACCGACAACTCGGTTGAAACCGGTGTTAATTACTACAGACTAAAGCAGATAGATTTTAACGGCGGCTTCGAGTATTCAAATGAGATTAAAATTGATGTAACCGGGCCATTAACATTTTCTCTTTCACAAAACTACCCTAACCCGTTTAATCCAAGTACAAGAATAAAATTTTCTATTGCAAAGTCTTCCATCCCTGGAAGGAGTGGGTTGCAGCTTGTAAAACTTGTTGTGTACGATGTTCTCGGAAAAGAAGTTGCCACATTGGTTAACGAAGAAAAATCTGCGGGAACTTATGAAGTTGAATTCGATGGAAATGATTTGACGAGCGGAATTTATTTCTATCAATTAAGAGCGGGAAAATTTGTAGAATCAAGGAAGATAATTCTTGTAAAGTAAAACTTCTTTTTTATTAATTATGGAGGTGTGTTATGAAAAAGCTATTAATGTTTTTAACGGTGAGTCTTCTTTTTACAAATTTGGAAATTTTTCCACAAAAACCTTCCGGTAATAATTCTTACAATCCAACCGGTACACCGGGTTACTCATATCTTAACCTGAATAACATATCTTCAGTATTCAGAAACAACGGCATATCGGATGTTGATGTTTCCCAAAGTGCTCCGGGTTTTAAATTTCCTAAGGAGACAGGTAAAACAGCAGTATATACTTCCGGTTTGCTATGGGGTGCAATTATTAACGACCCCGGTCAGCAAGATCCACACGTTGGTGGTTCAGTTTATGGTACTGGATTACAAGGAGGAAAAATTCTTTCGCCGGGTGTAGCAGAAGATCCAAATCTCCCACATGTTAGAATTTACAGAGTGAGACCTGATGTCTTTCCGGGCGGTCCTATTGTTGATCTTTCCTGGGAGGCATCAGATGAAGGAAAAACTCAAGCTGAAGTAAGAGCTCAATATGAATTGGATTGGGTTGAATGGCGGGCAGTTGATGGTGCTCCTTATGATGATGTTGATACCGACGGTTCATACGATCCAAATATTGATGTTCCCGGAGTTCCTGGTGCAAGCCAGACAATTTGGTTTGTTGCAAATGATCTCGATCCAAGCTTAACAACTTTATTGTATGGATCTCAACCAATGGGAATTGAATACCAGGCAACTTATTGGGAATACAAAAACGGGAACTTTATTGACAACCTTTTCTTCAAAAAGTTTAAGCTTATTAATAAGAGTACAAATCCATTTAATGATATGTATATATCGATGTGGTCTAATCCTGAGATAGGTGATTCTGTAGATGATTTTGTTGGATGCGATACAACTTTAAACCTGGGATATGCAATCAACGGGTATAACTATGATTCGATGTACGATCCGTATCCACCACCTGCTGTCGGTTTCGACCTTCTACAGGGACCATCGGTTTCGGGAGGATATACTCTTCCAATGACAGCTTTCTACTATTTTACCAATGACGATCCAAATTTTACCGATCCTGTACGGGGATCTTATTCTGAAGGAGCTGTTCGATTCTACCGATTTATGCAAGGGAAAATAGGAATAACCGATGAACCTTTCATAAACCCAGTAACCGGATTACCAACACCTTATGCTTTATCTGGCGATCCGTTAACTGAAGATGGTTGGATTGATGGGATGAGCTTCGGACCGGGTGATCGAAGAATGGGTTTAGCATCGGGTCCTTTCAATATGGCAGTTGGAGATACACAGGAAGTTGTAATTGCTGAAATTGCTGCAATAGGAAGTGACCGGCTTCAATCGTTAAAGATCTTAAAATATTATGATGTGCTTGCACAAAATACTTTTGACAATGGGCTTAATATCTCATCATTCCCGGTAACGATTTCTCCTGTTGTAGCTGTAGCAGATACCGGCTGGAGAATCGAACTCGATTGGGGAAGAGATACTGCTGTTGTTTCTGCAATTGAAAATTTTAATCAATCCGGTTATGCATTCCAGGGTTATAATGTTTATCAACTGCCTAATGATTTACCGATAAAAGAAAATGCAGTTAGAGTTGCAACATTTGATATAGTTGATGGGATAACCGAAATCCAGGGAATAGTTATGGATCCTGAAACCGGTTTACCGGTAAACGGAATTCAACAGCATGGTTCCGATTCAGGCATTGAAAGAACATTAGCCACAAATTACGACCGAATTGAAAATTCACATATGCTGGTAGGCAAAAAATACTACTTTGCCGTAACTGCATATACGTACAATCCTGATCCGGGTGAAGAACCAAATAATAGTGAAACTGTTATTAAAATTATTGAGGCGGTTTTTTACGATAGTCTTGGTGGTTCGGTTTACGGTGATTCTGTGCAAGTAATACATTCGTCAGGAACCGGCGACGGTAATGTTTATGTAGAAGTTGTAAATCCAACCCAGTTAACCGGTCAGGATTACGAGGTTTATTTTGATAAACAAAAGTACTACCGCGATGAAGATGGTGTATGGGTTCCAATTCCTCCCGGAAGAGTTGTAGGCGGACAGAATAATCCGGATACATTAACCGGCTCCACAGTGGATATTGGCGCAATTTATGGGCCAGCATCCGGAGTTATCGAGTTAGGATGTTACTTTAATTATGTATCATCGGATGGAAATTGGGCAGATGGAATCTCGATGACATTTCCTGCAGGTGTAACCATAATCGATGCACCGCCATTTGAAGCAGGTGGCGGATTGGTTGTGCCAGAGATAATCGGCAACACGGTAAATATGGGAATTGTAAATGGTTCTCAAACAGGCAATGGTGTTTTTTACGGCGGTGAAGAATGGACTCTTTTTATTTCTACATTTCAACTACCATTAACGGTTGATTGGGCAATATATGATGATGGTTGGTCCGGCGGCGCTGTTAATGCTGTTGGTCAGACTATTATTGATTCGATTGGGTATGCATTTAAAACCGAAAATCATTGGAACCTTAGAAATCTCACACGGCAGGACACCGTTATCGAGGACCAAACAGTTATTATGGGTTATGATTTATACACGGGAGAATATGTTGGCGATCCAATAGTTGAAGGTTTCCAGATTTCTGTTGATGTTACATATAACCAGCCAAAGGATTTTTCCGAACTCATTATTTCGGGTTCCGGATTTTATGATATAAATAGTTACTATGCTAACGGATGGGCTCCAACTGCAAGAAGCATAGATGTGTTTGGCAGTGGTACAACTGATTCTTTAGAATTACAAAAGGATTATGAATTAAGGTTTACAGGAATATATGAAGATCCTAATGCAAGCGTTGTTTACGTACAGGAAGGTACCGGTTCTATTGCAACGCTTTACGGTGCCCGGAACTATGATATTGCAAATCACCCGATGAATCCAAATCCCGGTTCCAGCGATCCTTTTACAGTTCGCATACCATTTGAAGTTTGGAGCATTGAAGATAATAGGCAGATAAACTTTTTAATATATGATCGTTCACAAGACCCTGCTTCCGGGAATCAGTTTTATGCTTTTAATCCTTCTGGCAGGATGTATTGTGAATTGCTACCTACTGCTTACCATGAAACTGTGATAGATATAAACGGAACGGAAGTAGATAGCTTAACATGGAACCTTGTATTCTGGGAAACCGATTGGATATTTGGAGATTTAATTACGGTTATTTACAAAGGATCGGTTGGTTCGGCAGACAGATTTACTTTTACAACTCCTGATCCTGTTGTTTCCGTTGAAGTCAAATCGGTGCCGACTGCTTACCAGGTTTTCCAGAACTATCCGAACCCGTTTAATCCTACAACAAGGATCCGTTTTACATTGCCGGAACGGGCAATTGTTAAACTGGATGTTTACGATATTCTTGGGCAGCGGGTTGTTCAGCTTATAAATACAGAACTGAATGCAGGAAAACACGAAGTAGAATTTGACGGAAGAAATCTAGCTAGCGGAATGTATATATATATAATTAATGTGAAAGACAAATTTTTTAAAGCTAAAAAGATGATTCTGCTCAAGTAAAATTACGTAGCTCGGAATAATATCCCCGGGTTGCGATATAAAATAAAAAAAGTATAAAACAGGGAACGATTATCTAAAAAATATTAAAATGCAGTAACAAGACTTATCCTGTGCAGTCCGCCTATTAAACCAAGCGATGAATAACCATAATCGAACCTGTAATCGGAAATATTAACGCCAAGCCCTGCACTGAATCCTGCTATACCTGCAGTAGTTCCGACCTTAAGTTCCGAGCGTTTCTCGTTGTCGTAACCGAATCTTAGTATAAACACTTTGCTTAAATAAAACTCGGTCCCGACCGCAAACGCTTTAAAGCGCTGTACGAAGTCGTCTCTCTTCTCGGTGAGCTTATGGAAATCGAGTGATAAACGAAGAGGGAGATTTTTTAATCTTTTGGAAATACCGATTGCAACGTCAACAGGCAGGTCTTCATTTGTGTTTATAAAAGAAGAAAGCTGTGTGCCCAGGTTCAGCACTACTGCTGCAATATTTATTTGCTGTGAAGGAATTGTATAATGAATGCCGAGATCGAGCGCAACAGCACTCGATGAATGATCTTCTATGCTTGAATAGATAATCTTTGCATTGGCTCCATAGTAAAAATTCTTATCGAGAGTTCCGGCATAACCCAAAAGCAGCGCCAATTCTCCCGCACCGAATTCACCATTTCTGTTACCGAACTCATCGGCTCTATCAAATGTGCCGTAATTGATATATTTTACAGCCGCACCTACTCTGCCGATGTTTTGCAATTCTGTAGAATAAGAGAAACTGGCAAGATTTACATCAAGTAAATGTTTTGTAAAAGAGAAAGAAACCGGGGAGTTTTTAGTGAGCATCATACCTGCCGGATTGTAGAAAATTATGTCTGGATCATCGAAGTATGATATAAAGCTGCCGCCTAGCGCTGCGGCACGTGCGCTCATATCAACACGTAAAAATTCATAAGTGTTTTGTGCAAATGTGCTGCCGAAATTTAAAAGAAAACCTACCAGAATAATTGGAAATAGCTTTTTCATATAACTCCCTAAAAAATGTGATGTCTATTTAACTATATTCAAAAATAATCGCAAGGGGAATTTCAGGCAATATGCAATTTTAGATTCCTGTTTTCACAGGAATGACATTATAATCTTACTTTTTAGACAACCCTGAATTCATTATATGTAACCGACCATTCTGTGACAGTTACTGAAAGAACGCTGATTTTTGATTTTCGAAGTTATTTAAATTCAAAGAATGTAAATATTGCAGCATTATGACACTGGAGGTGTCAAATGTTAATAGAAAATTAAAAGCAAAGATATTAACACAACCACAAAGTGGTTGAAGATTTCTCTCTTATTATCGCATTCCTTTCGATACCTTCGGCATCGTTTCACCCATCTTAATTTTCTATTTTTTTACAAACTTTAGCCAACTTTGCAGTCACTCTCTATGCTTGCTATCATTTGTCTTTGAAAAAGAGACTGTATGAATATTAATAAACTCACTCTAATCTTGTATATTAAAAGTTATAAAAAGGTTTATAAAAAAAGTTCTTTGAAATGTTGAAAAAAAATGTTTCCTTATGGAAGAGAAGGATTAACCCTTGGTCTACGAGACCGAAAGAGAGTTTCTTCCTTCCGTCAGGTTAAAATTGAGGAATAACTTGGTATTTGATACCGTATTTTACAAGACTGATGTTTCCTGACAAATACTTTTTTTTACAACTAACATAAAGGAAAAGAATGGCAACTAATTATTATTTGGGTATTGATGTAAGCAAAGGATATGCAGATTTCATAATACTCAATCAAGAAAAACAAGTAGTTGAAGACAATTTTCAGTTAGATGATACTTTTGAAGGACATAATCAATTATTCAAATTTCTCACAGATTTTTTTGCTAACTATTCAGAGGCAAAAATATTTGCTGCTGTAGAATCAACGGGCGGATATGAAAACAATTGGTTTAACACTCTGCACAAATCACAATATAAGATGAACGTTTCGGTTGCAAGAGTTAATCCATTTGGAGTTAATCATAGCAGCAAAGCTTCTCTTAGTAGGATTATTACAGACAAAGAGAGTGCTAAACATATTGCAGAGTATTTGATTAACTATCCAGAAAAGATTGATTATCAACATGAAGATTATTTTGCTACAGCAAGAAGACAATGGTCTTTGATAAAAATGTTCACTAAACAGAGAACACAGCTACTCAATCAACTTGAGTCTTTGCTTTATATAGCCAATCCGGAAATTCTCTCTTACTGCCGTGATGGAGTGAGGTTGTGGACTTTGAAGATGCTTGAAAAATATCCGACTGCAAAAACAATTGCAAGAGCACATCCGGATTCGTTAAGCAAAATACCTTATTTATCAAAAAAAAGAGCTGTTTTAATTATTGAAAATGCAAAACGATCGGTTGCTTCTGCTACAGATGAAACAATCAGAGAAACAATCATTGCATTAGTTAAACAAATCATTTCTTTGAAAAAGATCATTGCTAAACAATTAAACTTATTAGAGACTAATGTTAATTTGCCTGATGAAGTGAAATTGCTCAAAACCTTTAATGGGATAGGAACATACTCTGCTGTGGGTTTAATGATTGAAATTATCTCAATAGAAAGGTTTGCAGCTTCTAAGAAACTGGCTTCTTTCTTTGGACTTCACCCGGTCTTCAAAGTAAGTGGTGATGGAAAACATGGTTTTAAGATGAGCAAAAAAGGTAGAAAAGAACCTAGAGTTATTCTATTTAATGTTACAAGGTATTCAATTGGGCATAATCCTTTTATCAAAGAAATATATGCTAGACATCTAAAAAAAGGTATGCCTAAATTAGCTGCTATGGGAGCTATTATGCATAAAATATTAAGGATAGTTTACGGTATGTTGAAAAACAATAAACCTTTTGATGCTAATATTGATAGAGCCAATAGAGATAAATTTAAGGAAATTAAACCATCATCTAAATTGAGCAATGTAAGAAGAATGCAAAAACACGATAATAATGCACCTATATCCGGAAGACAAAATAAAAAGAGAAAAGAGAATGAACTTCTCCCAAAATGAGTTATCATTTAATACGGGCTCAAGTTCAATCCCTTTACTCATAGTCTTCTATTAAACTTAAGGAAACTTATTCAATATGTCAAAGAACTCTTAATTTATTAAATATTTTCTAAAACATTACCATTGTTTTATGGTTGACTTTTAACGGAATAACTCTCTTAAAAAGAGAGGGACTTTTAAAAGCGGGCTGCTTTAAAATACTTATTTTCACACCACCTCTAAATCGAACGGGAATTGATTTAATACTTATTCCGATTCTCAGAATCACAATTACATTTCCCTGAACGGAATTTGAATTGAAAATTGGAATTTGAGATTTGTGATTTCCCAGGCATCATTAAAATATTATTTTAACAGTTAAATAACTGATGTTACGCAAAAAAGTAAGTGATAAAGAGATGACATCTTTCTTTTTTGATGAAATAAAAACCAAAAAACCTTTTTCGACGAAATATTGAATATTTATTTTCTTCAAAAAGATGTCATCTCTCTATTTTGCGTAAGGTGCGTTAAATAAGTAAGGCGACCTGGCAGGTCGCCCTACAAAAGCTTACTTGAGCAGCAGACCCTGCAAGGTAAGGATTATTACTTAAATAATATGGGATCATTTAAGTAACAACATCTTCTTAACTGCTACGTAATCATTAACCTTAATCCTGTACAGGTAAACTCCGCTTGCAAGATTAGTTGCGTTGAAGTTTACTTCGTACCTGCCTGATTGTTGTTCGCTGTTAACAAGCGTTGCTATTTCTTTACCCAGTATATCATATATTTTTAGTGTTACTAATCCGTTCTGCGGTAACTGGTATTTTATAGTTGTTGATGGATTGAATGGATTCGGGTAGTTTTGCTCAATGGCATAATCTGTAACTGCTAAGCTGCCCTGGTATTTTACCTGCTTGTAGCCAGCTTTACCAAGTATCGCCTCATCTGCAAATCTCTTTGACAACGAGTAATCACATTCTGATTCTGTATAAACAACAAGCTTCAACCTCACTGTTCTATTCCCAATGCCTGTCAAATCAAGCTGATAGCCAATGTTATTATACTGAAATACATTATCCTGTGAGTAAGTAATATTATCAAACAAACCCAATACTTCGCCGGTTTGCTCGTCTATTAGCTGCACCTTAAAATTAATTGTGCTACCGTCTGAGAGCGCATTTACAGCAAGCGCAGAATCAACTATACCATATTGCACACCGTAAGTTAAGCTTGAATTATCATTTACTGAGAACGGTAGAGATAACAAGTAATCATTTAACATTTCCTGACCATCAATTGTTAAAGTATCATCAAGTTCTACAAAGTTGATGTTTTCTCCTTCAAGTATAATATCACCTATTGCAAAGTAGAATTCTGCATTATCTTTAATTACAACTCCTTCTCTTCCCTGGTTAATGGCAAGAGAATTATCTTTACTTAACCCACCGGAGAGACTCTCCGATAAATCAAAGCTATATGGCGAAGTTGTATTCTGGAATGAATTTACGTACATATCATTATAGTCGGTGCTGTTATTTATTTGAATATGTTTACCGTTTGTGCTTAGGGTTCTAATTACTGTTGGTGTTTCGTGATAACGTACATATTTATTTGTTACAGTACTACCTGAAACTTCACTCCAGGCAAGAGCATAGGGTTGCCAATAACCAATAATATTTTCCCCGTGATTTTGACTTATACCTTCGACATTATTACCAAAAACAGATAAGCCAGACCAGGTATTAAAAAATTTATGTTTGTGAAGCACCCTCGTTTCGCCCAGGGAAACTGAATTGCCTTTGCCGAGCTGATCTTCTTGTGAAGTCTTTCTATAACCAATCCAGCTTAATCTTATATCTTCTCTTCTACCTCCCAAATTTTGAAAATCCTGACTAACAATAGCCGGTCTGTAATTTTTTGAATAACCGCTTCCGTATGATACTTCGTCGTAGTCTGCGAATTGGATTTCATCATTGTTATCAGGATAAAGTCTTTGATAATAAATCTTTGAACTTGTGCTTGTTATTTGCTCCTCCCAGGCAAGATGAAAATTATAAGTTGAATAAGCATATTCATTGTAATAAACGGTTGGATTAACAGAGTTTTCCGTTGAATTTAATACATTGCCTGATTCATATACGTAAAAACCTGTTTGACTAACAGAACAATACTTATATATTAATGCATCTTTTACATAGAAATCATCTTGATATGCGCCTGCCCAAACAATTATTGCTCTTCCGTTGTAACCCCATCCAATAACCGGGTTAGCATCGGAGGAATAAGTATCGTACTGATCATAGTTAACTAAGGTATTCTGTCCCAAAATGTAATCGTTCCCGAATGCGTAGAATGTTGATAGCTTAATATCATAATATCCGCTGTTATTCTGCTGGTAAACAATGGCAACAACATTTCCGTGATAATCCATCGATGGATTTTTAGCTGCATCTGTATTCAATGGTTTGCCGTCATTCATAATACGCCAGGTGCTGCCACCGTCTGTGCTTATTTCATACCAGATATAATTCATACTCTCGTAAACTATATGCATTGTACCGTCAGGGGTTTGTACAAACTTACGCTGGCTGTTGTTTTTATAGGCATCTGTGTAGTTTGCGTGGTGAGGGTATTTATACAATGCAGTGTAAGTTTCGTTATCCGTTGGTGTTATAGCTCTCGTGTTTGGTAAAGTAAAGTCATCAGTCCAGCCGGCAAAATTAT
>BDSV01000122.1 GCA_002898075.1 bacterium BMS3Abin03 | reverse complement strand
ATTCGGGTACAATAATTCGATCATCCGATGGAGGAATAAACTGGGAAACGATTAATAGTGGGGTAACAGATGATCTTCTTTCTGTTTCGTTTATAGATAGTTTTGGAATATGCGGAGCCCGTTCACAAACTATTTTATATTCTTCAAACAGCGGAATATCATGGGAGATTGCTCAATCCGGGTATATGGGTGGTGGATTCTGGGGTGCTGATATGATTAGTCCGCAAATAGGATTTATTGCCGGCGAAAACACAATCTTTAAACCGTTAGTTGGTAAAACAACCGATTCCGGGCAAACGTGGGATTTTGTTGCATTCTATTTAAATAATAACGAAGGCAGGGCAACCGGAGTCGATTTTACAGATGAGTTTGTGGGCTTTGTAAGCTCCAGAGTTTGGGACGGACGGGGAGCTATTTCCAAAACAACGGATGCAGGCATTAATTGGCAGACAACATTTATTAATAACTCTCTCTGGGGAATCGATTTTCCGATAAGCAATACCGGTCAAATTGGCTATGCGGTTGGAGATATTGGAAAAATTCTTAAAACTTACGATGCGGGTGAGAACTGGCATGAACAGGTAAGCTCAACTTCTGAAAAATTAAACAAGGTTTATTTTCTCGATATCGATAACGGTTTTGTAGCAGGAGATAATGGATTAATTCTTAAGACAACTAACGGGGGTGAATCTGTTACAGGTACTTATGATAACAATTCAACCGCATTCAATTTTATCCTGTCACAAAATTATCCGAACCCATTCAACCCCTCAACAAAAATAAAGTTTACAATTCCGCAGTCTTCCCTCCCTGGAAGAGACGGAAGGGGTGGGTTTGTTACACTCAGAATCTACGATGTTTTAGGAAACGAAGTAGCAACACTCGTTAACGAAGAAAAACCTCCGGGCACTTATGAAGCGGAGTTCAGTACAGATCAGTATAACAATCTAAGCAGCGGTGTTTATTTCTATCAATTAAAAGCCGGTTCCCCACAAGGGCAGGTATTTATTGAGACAAAAAAGATGGTTCTAATGCGGTAATTTTTATTACACACAATGTTTTTGGGAACGTAGCATATTATTTATTTAATCGTTATTTTAATCTCTACTTAAAAGATAATGACACAATTAACCGCAAATAATTTTTGTGCATTGGTATTTAGAAAATATTATTTCATCCTTTTTAGTAATCGCATCACTCATTAAACGAGTTAGTAGTTTAATTTTCATTTCTCTTGTTCTTTCTTACTATATTCATGCACAGGATAACCAAATCCGCTTTAAACATATTTCATTAGAACAGGGGCTTTCCCAATCGACGGTATTTAGTATTGTACAGGACAGCGTTGGATTTATGTGGTTTGCAACAAGAGATGGTCTGAACAAATACGATGGTTATAATTTTACAGTATACCGACCGGATCCACTTGATTCGAATTCCATCTCTGATACGGGCATCAGGAGGCTTCTTGTAGATTCCCGTGGATATCTATGGATTATTACTTTAACCGGGAAGGTCGATCGCTTCGATCAAAAACACGATACATTTGACCACTATAATCTTATTACTGGTAATTTGCCAAAAACTCAACCACCAATTGCCCGTTGCATCGTTCAGGATTTTTCTGATAATATCTGGATTGGTACGGTGGAAGGTACACTTTATCGCTTCGATTGGGAGAGTGACCTGTTTATCCGCCAGCAATTTAATGCAAACGAAGAAAATAACATCAACAATATTCACCTGCAAAGTATGTATGCAGATAAATCGAGTTCAATTTGGATGGGTACCTGGGAAGGGCTGGTTAGGTATGATTGCACTTCAGGACCGCTCGTTCGCTATCAGAATATTTCAAGTGATCCTCAATCTTTAGGGGGCAATGCTATTTTTGGTATTACTGAAGATAGCGGGGGAAATCTTTGGGTTGCTTCAGCGGATGGAGGAGTGAGTGTTCTAGATAATAAAAGAGATAGGTTCAAAGTTTTCCGGCAGATTCCTGACGCTCCTAACAGCATTTCCAGTAACAGAGTATTTTGTGTGTTTGCTGATGTTCGATCAAACATTTGGATCGGTACGGCGGATGCAGGTTTGGATATGTACGATCCGTATAATGGAGTATTTAAAAATTATACTCACGATCCTGCGTTGCAATCATCACTGAGTATCGGCGTAGTAACGTGCTTCTTTGAGGATAGAAGTGGTGCACTTTGGATCGGGACGACGAACGGGGGTATCAACAGGATTGATTGGAAACAGCAGGATTTTTTTAATATTACTCACATTGCAAATGATCCTGCCAGTCTTAATCGAAGCACCATATTGGCGCTGTGTGAAGATCGTACAGGCGCACTTTGGGTAGGAACTGCCGGTGGGGGGCTTAGTCGTCGGTTATTCGGACAGAATAAATTTGAACATTACCTTCAGTTGCCGCATGAATTTATAAGCAACACGATCACAGCAGTATATGAAGACCGGCAGGGTACAATTTGGATTGGAACTGATCCGGGTGTTGGGACTTCTGCCGGAACAGTGATGATGTTTGACCGAAAGTTAAATACATTTAAACCCCGCACGGATATTTCACCGGGTGTTGCAGGTATTGGAGTATTTTATGAAGACAATCGTGGTGAATTATGGATCGGAACAAATTTCGATGGCGTTCGGCGCCTCGACCCCCAACGAAAAGAAGTTATTACATACAAATATGATAAACATAATTCAAATAGTATCAGCGGGAATAGGGTGATGACTATTTGCGAAGACAATAAAGGAATCCTCTGGTTTGGAACATACGGTTCAGGGCTTAACAGGTATGATCCAGCAACTGATAGATTTACTTGCTACCGTAATGATCCACTTGATCCTAACAGTCTTAGTAATAATGCTGTTTGGTGTATTGTTGCAGATAGCAATGGCTACCTTTGGATGGGCACTTGGGGCGGCGGACTAAATAAGTTTCTGCCCGAAGAAGAATCGTTTCAACGCTTTACAATTAATGATGGATTGCCGAGTAATGTTGTTGTCGGCATTTTAGCTGATAATGCCGGCAACCTCTGGCTAAGCACGAATAACGGATTATGCAAGTTTAATACAAGCACATACGCTTGCAAAAATTATGATCGCTCAGATGGTTTGCAAAGTGATGAATTTATTCAAGGAGCATATTGTACCGGGAAAGACGGCAGACTCTATTTCGGTGGTACAAATGGTATTACTGCTTTTTACCCCGATAGCATCAAAAACAACCCGAATGTTCCTCCTATTGTACTGACAAAATTCAGCGTGTTCGATAAACAGTTATCCCTTAGTCAGCCAATTAATTTAACCCGGGAGATCACACTCTCCTATCAACAAAACTTTTTTTCATTTGAGTTTGCAGCCCTTGATTATACTGCACCGGAAAAGAATCAATATACACATAAACTTGAAGGTATTGATGAAGATTGGGTTTATAGGGGTAACAGAAATTTTGCCAGTTATACAGATATTGCCCCCGGCAAATATGTTTTTCGTGTTAAAGGTTCCAACAATGATGGCGTATGGAGTAAAAAAGATGCTGTGGTTTCAATAATTATTACTCCGCCGTTTTGGTTAACCTGGTGGTTCAAAGCAATTGTTGTGCTGTTGATTTTAAATGTTTTATATGCAATTCACAGGTACCGTGTAAATAAACTGCTTGCTGTTGAAAGAACGCGTGTGAGAATTGCAAAGGATCTTCACGATGAAGTTAGCGCTACAATTACCGGCATTTCATATTTTTCAGATGCAATCTCAAAAGAGGTCGGCAGTAATAAAACACCGATGCTGCAAAAGCTTTTTTCGCTTGTAAAAGAAAGCGTAGATCAAGTACAGGAATCGATGAGCGATATAATCTGGTCTATAAATCCTGAAAACGACCGGTGGGAAACGATCCTGCCGAAGTTTCGCCGTTACGCTTCCGATCTTTGTGAAAGTAAGAATATAAAATATGAAATATCCATCCCCGCCTCCATTCCGGGTAAGGATTTATCGATGGAAAAGCGGCATAACTTCTGGCTTATATTTAAAGAAATGGTAACCAATGCTGTAAAGCATTCGGGCTGCAGCGAAATGATAATAGCAATAACCTCCGATAACAAGCAATTAATTTTGAATATAAAAGATAACGGTAAAGGTTTTGATCCCGAAAAACCTACGGACCGCAACGGAGTGAAAAATATAAAATCCCGTTCTGCCGCGACGGGCGGAAAAGTTGAACTTAATACGATTCCGGGAAAAGGAACAGAATGGAAACTTGTAATTCAATTATAATTTAGGATTTTTACTTTAACTATAAAGAATGGAACGCAGATGGGGCGGATTAATTCTGATCTGCGCAGATCTGCTAAATCAGAGTCATCTGCGTTCTATTTCCTGATTTAATGAAGATCAAAAATAAAAATTGGAAATGAATGAGCTGATAAAAATATTAATAATTGAAGATAACCGTTTCATCCGGCAGGGGTGGGAAACAATACTGAACGCCCAGAGTGATTTTTCAGTTACCGGTACGTACGGAAGCTGCGAAGAAGCTTTCAAGGATGAATCAATCGGTGCGGCTGATATTGTTTTAATGGATATCGGTTTGCCCGGGATGTCTGGAATAGAAGGTGTAAAATATCTGAAAGAAAAACATCCGAAAATGATAATAGTAATGTGCACCGTACACGATGATGATGAAAAAATATTCGATGCTATTTGCTCAGGTGCGATCGGTTATCTTCTTAAAAAAACTTCTC
The DNA here is from genome assembly GCA_002898075.1 of bacterium BMS3Abin03. GTDB lineage: Bacteria > Bacteroidota > Ignavibacteria > Ignavibacteriales > Ignavibacteriaceae > BMS3ABIN03. Next base: position 6,174 of record BDSV01000122.1, on the reverse strand, counting down.
CTGCTGAGTTGATAACTGCTTTACGCGATGCATATAACGGCGGTTCGCCAATGACACCGAGTGTTGCACGAAAAGTGATTGCATCATTCCAGAAAAAACCGATAAAATCAGATACTGGTGAAAGCATTAAGTTGACCGATAAAGAAGAGCAAATCCTTAATTTAATGGCTGAGGGTAAATCATATTCTGAAATTGCAAATGAAGTATTTCTCTCGGTTGACGGAGTTCATTATCACACGAGACATATCTACGAAAAACTCCATGTTCACTCGCGAAACGAGGCGATTGCAAAAGGAATAAAAAACCGCCTTATCCGCCCGCCGCATTAAAAACTTTACTATTTGTATAGTGGACTTGACAAATAGTACAACTATTTGTAAACTATGATGTCAAAATAGTAAGAATTATGTTTATCGAACGGAAAATATATCCCAAGCTTATTTCTCACCTGCAAAAAAGGCAAATTACCGTAATAACAGGGATGAGGAGAACTGGGAAGACCACCCTGTTGCGGGAACTGTTACGAACGGTTCAACTGAGTAATAAGATTTACATCGATTTAGAACGAATGGATAACCGACAGATTTTTATGGAAGCTAACTACGAAAACGTTGTTCGTGCTTTAAATCAAAGGGGAATCAGTTTCAAAGAAAGGGCGATAATTGCTGTTGATGAGATTCAACTTGTGCCTAATGTTACAAGTGTGATAAAATATCTTTATGACAAATACAATTTAAAATTTATAGTTACAGGATCAAGTTCATATTATCTTAAAGATATGTTTACAGAATCATTAGCTGGAAGGAAAAAAATATTTGAGCTTTATCCATTAGACTTTGGTGAATTTTTAACGTTCAACAACGTAGAATTTTCTTCAATAAAAAATTTCGATAATAATTTTCTGTTAAGTGAATACCAAAGACTGAATTTCTTATACAATTCTTTCATCTCATACGGCGGTTTCCCCGAAGTGGTTTTGGAAGAGAAAAATGAAGATAAGCAAGACTTACTCAATGACATTATCGATTCTTACATTAATATAGATATTCGCACGCTTGCCGATTTCAGGTATTCTAATGAACTATTTAAACTGATACGTTTACTCTCTGCGAGGATTGGAAGCAAAGTTGACTACAGTAAACTTGCATCATTAAGTGGAATTTCGAGAAATACAGTCAAAAGTTACCTCGAGTTTTTTGAAAAAACATATTTGATTACTCTCTTACCGGTTTATACTCTAAACAAAGATAGAGAAATTGTTAAAGCAAAAAAATTATATTTTAATGATAATGGTATTGCAAATCGTCTCGCTGAATTAAGCAGCGGGGTTCAATTTGAAAATGCTGTATTTAATCAATTAAAACATTTTGGCGATTTAAATTACTATTCTTTAAAGTCGGGGCAGGGAATAGATTTTATATTGAATAAAGAATTTGCTTTCGATGTAAAAGAATCTCCATCCGAAACAGATTTGAAAAAAGTTATTAGATTAGCAAAACGGATCGGAATAAATAAAGTATATTTAATCGGGAGGCATTCCATACCAAATTTTACTGAATACATTTATGGCGGTAGTATTATGTGAATGATGTATCATTCTCCTAATTTCATCTCGAATTAAGCCCATTCCTTTTTTAACGGAAGGAGTTTGGGGATGAGTTCTCTTTCTTTGACGATATTTTCACACAACCTTTTCAAAAATATAATTATTCTTTTACTCTTTTTTTTTAAGTCCCCCTTTAGGGGATTTAGTACCTTATAATTAATATCCTGTTATGATTTGGCAGAAAATAACAAATAACAAATCCCAAAATTCAAATAATATCCAAATTCAAAATATCAATGTTCAAAAATAGTTTGGAATATTAGTAATTGAGATTTGAATTTTATTTGGAATTTGTTTTTTGAAATTTGTCATTTCCGGTTTATCCGGGTTAGGGGGCATTAAAACTACAAAATCTTGTAGTGCGCACGCCTGTTTTACTTCGTATAATTTTAATGTGATTTAATCATTTAAGGTTATTATACGATGAAAGAAAACTCTCCGGTCAAAATTCGTGTTGCTATTATAGAAGATAACCGCTTCATCCTCGATGGATTAAAATTAGTGCTAGATGCCGAACAGAGTATAGAACTGATTGGCTCTTATCCAAGCTGCGAAGATGCATTTTATTATGATGATTTAGGAAACGCAGAGCTAGTACTAATGGACATAAACCTACCCGGCATTTCAGGTATAGAAGGTGTGAAGTATATTAAAAAGCATCTTCCTGCAATAAAAGTAATTATCTGCACGGCTTACGAAGACGATGAAAATGTATTCAATGCAATTGCTGCAGGTGCTGTAGGTTTCCTTTCAAAAAAAGCTTCTCCCACCGAATTGATAAAAACAATAAAAATGGTAAACAACGGCGGTTCGCCAATAACACCGAATGTTGCTGTTAAAATTATTTCATTCTTTAATAAACAGGAAATAAAACAAAACGGCGTTGCCTTAACAGAAACTGAAAAGAAAGTTCTTGAAAAAATCTCGCTCGGTAAATCATATAAAAATACTGCTGATGAACTATCATTGACTGACAAAGAAGTACTAACTCATATGCGCAATGTATATGAGAAAATGCAAAAGAATATTAATAACTTAATTGTAAAATAAATTATGGAGCCAATTATGAAACCTACTATTCTAATAATCGTTCTGTTATGCAGCATTTATTTTCAAAATAATCACCTTGCACAGCCAGTGCTTGAATGGAGCGCTACCTATACTGGGCAATCCAATAATAGTAGAGCAGTAGAAATTGTAATAAGTGATTCCGGGAATATCTACATAGGAGCTAATTCGAGTGGGTCTATTATGTTGAAATACAGCCCGGACGGTAATCTGTTATGGGGAAGACACAATGCAGATGGAAGTTTTGTTAGAGCTATTGCCGTGGACCGATGGGGCAATGCTGTTGCTACCGGTATTCACTTCGACGCGTTTGATAACCACAATTTTTACACAATTAAATATGCCAACAGTAATGGGCATACTATATGGGCAAACGAGGTTGAGCCGCTTTGGATTCCTAACTTTGATGAAGGCTGGGATGTAGCAGTTGATTCCACCGGAAACGCCTATGTTACTGGATTTGTCTTTTCTGGTATCCCCCCGAATGGTACAGGGGGGGATTGGATGACTATCGCGTATCAACCATTAGGCGTCGAACTTTGGAGAAGTCAATATAACGGTACAAACAATACGGGAGATGGGTCGTACTCAATAGCAGTTACACCAGGTGGGATTGCTTATTATGCAGGAGAAACGTCCATTGAGGGAGTGAATGGGGCTAGTCTGCGGATTGTTAAAAAGAATATTTACGGCTCTGGTTGGTCACGCATTTACACTCTCGGACCCACTACTGATTTGCTTTTCACAGTTTCCATTAAAATTACTGAAGATGAAGATGTTTATGTAACAGCGCATACTGGTCATAGCGATGAAAAGGATGTGTATTTAATCAAGCACGATAGTAATGGGAATCACGAATGGACTCGCACCTACAATGGTCCAGATGATCTTGAAGACTATCCTGTTGACTTAGCTGTGGATAATGAAGGTAATGTTATTGTATTGTGTTTCAGCCAGGACTCTAGTAATCGAAGAAGTATGGCTACGCTGAAATATAGCCCGGAAGGTGATACTATCTGGATGAAGCGGCATCATTTCCCAGGTAGTTTTGAACCAAAAGCTCTTGCAGTAGATTCTGAAAATAATGTTTATGCTCTTGATCAGTACAATATAATAAAATACAATTCGAATGGCAACGAACAATGGGTTGAGAGCAGTTCGGCAGGTTCCTCTGTTGATATAGCATTAGATAATCAAAATAATATTTACGTTACCGGATATGCAGGTATTGATATCGTTACTGTTAAATATTCACAGGTAACTGGTATCAACGACCCGGGAACATCTAATCTTCCTACAAAATTCAGTCTTTTACAAAATTACCCTAACCCTTTTAATCCATCAACAAAAATAAGATACACAATCCCTTCCGTAGGGGCGTATCGCAATACGCCTGTACAATTAAAAGTTTATGATGTTTTAGGAAACGAGGTTGCGACTTTAGTCAATGAGGAAAAACCAGCAGGAGAATATGAAGTTGAATTTAGTGGTCATTCTGACGAAGGTCAGAATCTTTCGAGTGGTGTATACTTTTATCAATTAAGAGTAACAGGTCCTGAAATAAATTCAGGACAAGGAATAATTCAAACAAAGAAGATGTTGATGATAAAATGATAGAAACATTTTATCAGAAATCCCGCCTTTGCGGGGATTTTAATGAAATAGAGATTTATTTCTAATAACAAAATAAAAATTATTATTACAACCGAAGGAAAAATATTATGGAAGAGAAAAGACTATTACCAGCCATGATGTTATTTATAACTTTTGCTTTTTTTATTCTATCATTTACATCAATATTTGCTACTACATGGTATGTTGCACCTGCATCAATGGGTGGAAATGATAGCAATACGGGAACATCAGTAAGTGATCCTTGGGAGCATATCAATTTTGCTGCTTTTCAGGTTTCTGCCGGTGATACAATTAAGGTAATGGACGACGACGACGAGGCGACCGATGATTACATCGAGAATATTGCCATCTACTATTTTGCAAGTAAGCTGGTCATAGAAAGATATAATGACATAGGGCCCAATCCTCAGATAAAAGCAGAAGACCCATCACAACCAGTATTCTGGGTAATAGCTGATTCTGTTACAATACGTGGATTTGACATCTATGGAAGTACTGCAGTTCAAGAACCGGGAATATACGTAACAGGCGCTGCAGAGTATTGCATTATTGCAGACAACCGATGCGGTTATAGTGATGCCCGGAATAATGGCTATGGTATAACAGTGGCTGAAGGGTCTAACCGAAATATCATCTCTGGTAATATTATTAGTTATAACGATGATGCGGGTATTTTGTTGGAGGAGACGAGCCATAGTAACACAATTTCAGATAATGAAATAAACAACAACTACGATCATGGTATATTAGTTGACCATTCAGATAATAACATCATTTCAGGCAATAACATTTCATATAATAGCGAATATGGAATTTATCCATACATTTCGAATAATCTAACCATCACAGATAATACCAGTAACAACAACGTTGCCGGTATATACACCTATCAAATGAATAATAGTCTTATTTCAGGTAACGAGTGTAACGATAATGGTGTTGTTGGAGTTTATGGTAGCGGTGGTATAATTCTGAACGAGGGTAACTACAACACTGTTTCTAATAACACCTGCAACAACAATAATGTTGGTTTAGTTATATCCAAGGGGAGTTATAATTCCGTTTCAGGAAACACTTGTACAAATAATTGGTATTATTCCGGGTTTACAATAAGCGATTCAAGCAAAAATAATTCTTTCTGTAATAACACCAGCGATGGTAACCCGAACGGCCTGGCTGTTTTTCAGTCGTGCGATGACAATATAATAGCACGTAATATTTTCATTAATAATGATTACGGAATAAGTTTTGAAGATAGTGCTTCGGTTGATAACAATATTTTTCTGAACAATTTCAGCAATAACACTACCGGTAATATTTCATCAAGCAATTCAGGTAATATTTGGCAATCGCCAACTGCAATACACTACAGCTATTCATCTTTGTATAAAAATTTTCTTGGTAACTATTATAGTGATTACAATGGAAGTGATCCTGATGGAGACGGTATCGGTGATACACCTTATGACTTACCCGGTTTAGAACCGGATGATGATTATCCTTTAATGGAAACACAGGATCAGTATTTACTGCAAGCCTGGTGGTTGTACAGCAACAGTACAATGTATGGAGACAATATGACCAAACCTGCTGGAAGCGTTGCCATAGGTGGAGGTGGATCGAATGTCTGGAAAGCAAATCAAACATTGCAGACAGACATTAATTTTAATGGTGGTTCTGGTCAAACCTGGACTGGTCAGCTATTTTTTAAAACAGCTCCGGCTAACGGACACAGCTTCCTGCTTGAGTTTGGTGCCTGGGATGGAAGCAATTTTACCGCTGGCGGTCCTGAAGCAACATTGAACGGGGATGGTAGTACAATAGTTTTTACCTATGAAACTAGTAATGCTGCCTTTACTGTTAAT
>BDSV01000121.1 GCA_002898075.1 bacterium BMS3Abin03 | reverse complement strand
TGTGGCTGCCTTTGTCCAGGTATATTTTCAGCCTCCCCTCGTTAAAGAAGTTCAGACGGTAATGACCGACTTTAATAAACCGCTTATGTGGTGGAAGAACAAACTTCTGAAAGTATTTCTTGTTTTTATTCTTACCAGTCTCGGCAGTGTTCTGGGCACTTACGTCGGTTTCTTTAAAATCGTTTCGAATGTTTTTAAATAATATCCAAATAATTTCTAATTGATCGTAAGGATGATTGGCAACCGTCCCGTCATGGTTGATGTAAAAGTTACTTATGATGATGGAACGGAAGAAGTAATAAAAGAAACTCCGGCGGTGTGGAAGGATGGAAAGCGTGAATTAATATTGAATACAAAATTGGATAGTAAAATTATATCGGTTGAATTATTAAACGAGAAAATTCCCGACGCAAACCCGGAGAACGATTCGGTAGAGTTTTAAAATAAAAAAGCCGGTGCATTAAACACCGGCTTTTTTTATGTTTTTAATCTCAGCTTTTGGGGTTAGCCGAGATAAGATTTGAGTTTATGACTTTTCTTAGAGTGCTTTAAATTTCTTAAAGCTTTCTCTTTTATCTGTCTTACTCTTTCCCTTGTGAGATTGAATCTTTCGCCAATCTCTTCGAGGGTAGCACTGTGATCACCTTCAATTCCGAAGTATAATTTTATAACCTCGGCTTCTCTTTCGGTTAATGTAGAAAGAACGTTTGAAACTTCTTTCTTCAAAGATTCTTTCATCAACGTTTTATCGGGTAAGGGCTGAGCGTCGTTCGGAAGAACATCCATTAAGCTGTTCTTGTTATCATCCCCGGCTTTCAACGGAGCATCCATCGAAACATGACGTCCGGAGATCTGAAGCGCATAAGCCACTTCGTCGGTAGTCATTTCAAGCACCTTTGCCAATTCTGCGGTAGTGGGTTTTCTTTCAAATTCCTGTTCGAGATCTCTGAAAGCTTTGCTGATCTTTGTTAAGTTACCTACGCGGTTCAGCGGTAAACGTACCACTCTCGATTGATCTGCAATTGCCTGCATAATAGACTGCCTTACCCACCAAACAGCATAAGAGATAAATTTAAAACCTCTCGTTTCATCAAATCTCTGTGCTGCTTTAATAAGACCGATGTTGCCTTCGTTAATCAAGTCGCCAAGTGATAAGCCCTGGTTTTGGAATTGTTTTGCAACCGAGACTACGAATCTCAGGTTTGCCTTTACTAACCTGTCCTGGGCATCTTTATCACCCTTTTTGATCCTGATAGCTAATTCTATTTCCTGATCGGGTGTCAATAAATCAACCTTGCCGATTTCCTGTAAATACTGATCTAAAGATTTGCTCTCACGGTTTGTGAATTGCTTTGTAATCTTCAATCTGACCACTCCCTTTTTAGTTTTATGGATGAGGTTAATTAGCTAAGTATATGAATCTTTCGGGCATTTGAATAAATTAGATTCAAAACTCCACAATATAATAAAAATATTTGATGTATGTAAGTGAAAAAAGTTTCCTATATTTCAAATTTTTCTCCCGGAACCGGAAAATGTACGTTCCTGTACCCTTTTTTCACTAATTTCTCTCTCAATGGTAACGCTTGTTCCTGCTCACCATGCACCAAAAAGATGTTTTTTAGTTTTTCTTTCAAATTTAGACGCAGGTAATCTATTAATTCCCCCTGATCTGCATGAGCAGAAAAATAGTCCATTTTTTTTACTTTACATTTAATAACATTTCTCTCGCCGAAAATATTCACTTCTTTTTCACCGTCCATAATTCTCCGGGCGAGCGTATTTTGTGCGGCATATCCCACAAACAGAACGAGATTTTTCGGGTCTCCTACGTTGTTTGCAAGATGATGCAGAATTCTTCCGCCCTCTGCCATACCCGAAGCAGAAATAATTATCGCCGGACCCGGTGTTTTATTTAATGCTTTCGATTCATCTACCGTGTGAATATAAGTTAGCCGTTCAAACCCGAATGGGTCTTCGCCGTTTTTGATAAATACGCGGTATGTTTCCCTGTCAAAACATTCGGGGTGTGCGCGGAAAACATTTGTTGCGTTAACGGCAAGCGGGCTATCGACATAAATAGGTATTTGAGGTATTCTATTCTGGTCGAATAATTTGTGAAGCATATACACTAATAGCTGTGTTCTTCCAACGGCAAAAGCGGGAATAATTATTTTGCCCCTGTCTTTAGCGCACTGCCTTACTATTATTGCAAGCGCCTCTTCTACGTCCTCTGCTTTAGAGTGAAGCCGGTTACCGTAGGTGCTTTCCATAATTACCGCATCGAGGTCGCGTAATTTATCGGGTGTTCTTATAACAGGCATAACTGGTCTTCCAATATCACCCGAAAAGCCGAATCTGATCTTCCTTCCGTTTTCTTCAATTTCCAGAAGAATACCGGCAGAACCGAGTATGTGTCCGGCATCTCTGAAAGTGAGCGCAATTCCGGGATAAATCTCAAGCCGCCTGTTATATTGAACGCCTATAAATCGGGTCATCGCTTGCTCGACATCTTCTATGGTATAAATCGGCTCAACGGGTTCTTGCTTTTTCTTTTTTCTTTTTTTGTTTACCCAGTGAATGTCTCTTTCCTGAAGGTGGGCGGAATCCCTCAGCATTATCTGGCAGAGATCTACCGTAGCTGCCGTTGCATATATAGACCCGTCGAATCCGCTCTTCACAAGGTTGGGTATATTCCCGCTGTGGTCGATGTGTGCATGTGAAAGTATCATCGCATCAATTTCTGCGGGATTAAATATGAAGTTCTTGTTTTTTTCGTAGGTGTCTTTCCTATGCCCCTGGAAGAGTCCGCACTCGAGTAATATTTTTTTACCGTTGATAAAAAGCAGGTGCTGGGAGCCGGTTACCGAGCGCGCCCCGCCGATAAACTGTATTTTCAAAAAATCTCCTGATTTTGGTGTAAACGTATAATATAAAAAATTTTGGGAAAGATGCACGGAAAAAATCATTAATTACGTTAATTTTGATAAACTAAATTTTACAGGAATGAAGATGAACCACATTTTATTTTTATTAGTGCTGATTTTAGCTGCTTTCGCTTCCGTTTCTATTGCGCAAAACATAAGACCAATCCGCGATAATGTCGGTTTTTGCTGGCGTGCTGATGAAATGGATAAATTAATTAACTGGCTTGATGAAAACGTGGACGGGAATGAAAATCCTGTTCGACAAAACCTTGTAGCGGGATTTTCTCCCCACGATGATTATCTTTATGCGGCAAAGGTTTACTATCCTTTATACAAAATGATTAAGACAAAAGAAGTTGTAATCTTCGGGGTTACACACGGAACCGTGCGTCGGGCAATGAACGACCCGCAGAATGTTTTGATACTCGATGATTATGACCTCTGGCAGGGACCTTACGGCAATGTGGAAATATCTCCGCTCCGTGAAATCATTAAAAGCAAACTCGACACAAATTATTTTATGGTAAGCGATAAAGCACAAAGCATCGAGCACTCGATCGAAGCGCTGATTCCGTTCCTGCAGCATTACAACCGAAATATAAAAATCACCCCGATTATGATAACACGAATGCCTTACGACAGGATGGAAAAAATAAGCGATGATCTTTCACAAATAATAGAAGATTACATTAAAGCTAATAATCTGAAATTAGGCGAGGATATTTTCTTCCTTATCTCCAACGATGCAAACCATTACGGCAAAGACTTTGATAATGCTCCCTACGGTACAGACGAAGAAGCGCACAGAAAGGCAACGGAAAACGACAGACGAATTGCCCGGGAATCTTTTAACGGTCAGATAACGGAAGCAAGAATAAAAAACATCACAAACGAACTCTGGACTGAAGTAACTAACAAAGATGTCTCTCCTTTATGGTGCGGAAGATATCCGACTGTGTTCGGCTTGTTGACTATCAACAAAATTGTTAAAAACATTACACACAAAAATTTAGAGGGCAAAGTGCTCAAATATTCCGATACGTGGACGGAAGGGGTGATTCCGCTAAAAGGCACACACATGGGAACGACTGTGCCTTTTTCTTTAGAGCATTGGGTTGGATTTGTATCTGCAGCATTTTGGGTTGAGTGAAATTGCGTATCAGAAAAAGCTCAACTGATCCGATTCGACAATTGTATCGAATCTTATTCAATATGAAGTTATCTTTTTCTATTTAGGCTTTCTTCA
>BDSV01000120.1 GCA_002898075.1 bacterium BMS3Abin03 | reverse complement strand
ATAGACTTATAGTTGCAGGATATTCTCGCACCAAATCTATGGTACTATTGAAGTAATTCTATAAGGTTTTCAGATATTAAACAAACAGTTAATATCTGAATTTTTAATGATGGCTTCATCTAAGGTAACCGTGACCGGTTATTTTATATTACTGCAATCAGCAATAAAACTGCCGATATTAATATTGCAATCATATAGTACAGTCCAAACGATTCTCTTAAACTTTTTTTGTAAAGAGTTATCATAAAAGTATTATTGCCCTCTCCTACAGGTGAAATGTGAAATTGTAGAAAGAAAATACAATTTGAATTGTTAAATTGCAATAGTTGGAGCAAATATTTTTTATTTTTTAGTAAATGGAGCATATCGGTTTTAGCCGGTTAAACTGAACAGAAACTGTTGGCTAATCTCTTGTTCACAGTTACTCTTTTTAATTCACACTATAAAAAGATTGTGTTAAAATTAGTAATCTCTTTTAACATGGGAACTTAGAGACCCTGTTATAATAAAAACTCTCACTAAATTCTTACCGTTCAAACAGATTTTAAAAAAGAAATAACTTTTTAAACTAAGGCAGTTTAATTAAAATTAAATTTCCGTACTTTTCAAGAGAAGAAAATTAGAGGGAAGTTCAATTTTATTAATGTATTTTTCTACAGTCATGTTTTGAATAATTTTAACTCGAGCTAACACCTATAAGTCTTTAGAAGAAAGAAAATAAATATTATTTTCTCAACAATCTCATTACCTGATGATTAACATTTTTCTCGTTTGCATTAATTCACCGGCACGTAATCGATAGAAATAAATACCGCTCGGCAAGCTCTTTGCATCGAATGTTATTTCGTATTCCCCTGCCGCCAGTTCATCGTTAACAGGTGCCGCTACTTCTTTTCCTAAAATATCGTAAACTTTCAATGTCACAAATACCTCTGCTTCGCTTTCCCCTTTTTTCAAAGGAGGACAAAGGGGGATTCTGAATTTTATTTTAGTAGCCGGGTTAAACGGATTCGGATAATTCTGATAAAGCATAAAATTATCAGGAACGGTAGATACAATTGTATTAACTACATTTACAATCGAGGGTTTATACCTAAGTATTACACCATTTTCACCAATAGCGTATCCATGAAGTGAATCTGGAAAAGTAAGATTATAGATTGCGGCACTATCGGGTGTTGGAATATGTATCCATGTACTTCCGCTATCGAGTGAATAGATGAAACCTCTTGCAGGTCCTAACGGGCTCCACGCTTCATAACCGGTTCGAAAATCCAGATCGAAGGCAACACCTTGAATTCCGAGTTCAGTATAATCCCAGACTAATCCGCCATTGGTACTTGTAAGAATGCCAACCCCAAAATATTCGGGATCACCGCCAACACCGATGACATTCTGCGAATCAAAAATATGAACTTTATGAATCGGATCGGGAGGAGCATAAGCAGGGTCAATCGGGAACCATTTATCGCCTCCATTAGTTGTTTTCCAGACAACACCCGCTGCATCCATAATACCGCCTGCGGCGTATCCAACACTATCATCTAAAAAAGTTATACTGAAAACCGGGAAGAAAGCTAAGTTAACGGTATCAATTTCAGCTTGCTTCCAGGTAATTCCTCCATCGGTAGTTTTCACTAATGCATGCGGGTCGCCGCCCATCCAGCCGGTTAATGAATCCTGAAAAAGTACACATTGAATAAAAATATTTTCGTCACGGTATGCGCTGCTTTCCCATGTTAAACCACCATTTGTAGTGTTAAGAATATATGTTCCAAAAGGCGGGGCATCCGATTTCCAGGCAACTGCCCAGCCAAGGTTTCTATTAAGAAAAAAAACATCTTCTATATCGTAATCAAGATTGCTTTGCTGAAACAACCAATTATTACCGCCATCGGTTGTATTAATAATCACTCCCGAATTACCAACAACCCAACCGTACAAACTATCGACAAATGAAAGAGATTTTAGGAATTTATCTGTAGGACTCTCCAATTGAGACCATGTACCCTGCGAATAAACTGAATTGATAAATATTATACTTAAAATTATTGTTTTCATATAAAAAAAATAAGAATAAATAATTAAAAATAGCATTGCTTGATAGAACTCTCAACTTAAAAACAAAAGTGAAAGCACTGAAGAAGGATGATGTTTTGTCCGAAGTGCTTCTTCGGATAGTTATTGGTTATTTTTGTATTTCAAATTAATTGTATCCGCCGCTGCCTGGCGGTAACTTTTTATATTCTGCTTTTGATTCAATAATAGAAATTATTAATGAATTTAATTCTAATAATTTAACTGCTTGCGGCTAAGCTACACGAGCACGATTAAGAAACTTACAAATTTCAAAAAACCAGACGCATACTCGTGTCAAACTTGAGCCGCGGGTTGAACTAAGCAGCAATGCGGCAGAGTATTCTTAGCGCTAAATATTTCTCAAATAAGTTTCTACTCTTCGTCTAAATTATTTATTTCTGTTGAACCAAACAACATTAACTATCAACAACAGAGGTATATAATGAATACTAAAATCATCACACGAATTGAACAGGATATGCAGTTATTGCCTGCCCGCCGTAGTCCCCAGAACGAAGGTGGGGCTTAGCTCATCTTTAGATCCCGCTTCTTTTTAGCGGGAGCACCGGATTATCTCCCGGCACAGTTTACCCCGATTCTTTTTATCGGGGCTTCGAGATGAATCCTTTATAACGTTATATAGCATTATTTATCTGAGTAATCTTTCACTTAGTATTTCTTGTATGTTTCTTCTTCCATCAAGAATAGAATGTATGTATATAAGTTTATTATCGATTTCATAAATTATTCGGTAGGGTTTATAATGTATTTCGAGATATCTTTTTATTCCGGTTTGTCTTAATTCTTGCGGGATGTGACCTCTTTCTGGGTAAACTTCTAACTTATAACAAGTTTTTTCTAAAACATTTAAAAGTTTATCTGCAGCAGAAAAACTATCATTAGTAGCAACAAATAAAAATATTTCTTGTAAGTCCTTTTTTGCTTGCGGGTCAATTAAAACTTTAAATTTCTTCATGTTATTGTAAAGATTCTAATTCTTCTCGCAAAGAATTAAAAGTTGATTTAATATCAGTTGCATCTTTACTCTTAATATTTGTCATTGCAAGTAATTTTAACATAGCCATAGTATCTTGCATTTTTTCATACATCTTAATGTCTTGAACAACAACTTTAGCCTCGCCATTTTGAGTAATAACAAAAGTTTTTTGATGTTTATTTATCTCGTCAATTAAAGTAGCGGCGTTAGCTTTGAGATAACTTATAGATTTTACAGATTCACTTAATTTCATAATTCAGTCCTTTTTTAGACTAAATATAGTTCATATAAATATTTGTGTCAAGATGATTATTTTACATATTTCCATTAAACAAAATGCTGAGCTTGTTTACAAATATTATAATACTTAAAACGAACAGATTAAGTTTGCGGTTGCTCTGAGTTGTGTGTTATATGGTTTTAAAAATATCTGCTCCCATTTGGTTGATATTTCCATTTAAATTTTGCTTCTGCATAATAACCCCTGAAACCAGGTGAAGGACTATACTCATAAGCATTTGTATTTAGTATCACAATTTTTCCATATTTACTCTCGGTTGTTTTAACTGCCCAAATCTGATTTATTTTAACTGGAATTGCTAAATCTTCATAGTTTGAATCAGGAACCTCTGCCAAATTGTAAAAGAATGTTTTCGCCGAATCTACATCTGAAAATTCTTTCACTAAGTGGAAAGCCGGACGGATGCTATCAGTAGAAAAGAATACACCCAAAACAGTTCCTTGTTGATCTAAATGAGCAAGTATTAATATGTCTGGTGATATGTTTTCGGAATTTGGAAAAGAAATTGCTTTACCTTTTGAAAATGAAAAACCGTTCGTACTGTTATTAATGGTAACTTCACCAGAAGTGTCTTCTATTATTGGCTCAGTACTGTCACAACCAAGAAACAATAAAATTAAAAATATAAATGATGAAATTAGTTTGACCATATTAACCTCGCATATAATTTTTCCGTATAACGGCGTGGCTTTTCACCCGTCCGCCTGCTTTAGTTCACGAAACGAAGACGGGGCTTAGCTCATCTTTAAATCCTGTTTTTTTTTAGCGGGGACACCGGATTATCTCCCGGCACAGTTTACCCCGATTCTTTTTATCGGGGCTTCGAGATGAATCCTTTATAACGTTATACGTTTATCTAATAAGTATTAATTTCTTCGTATCACTAAAATTTCCAGCTTGCATTCTGTAAAAGTAAATCCCACTTGGAAGATTTTTCCCATCAAATTCAACCTTGTATTTACCAGCAGGTTTTTCTTCGTTAACGAGTGTAGCAATTTCTCTTCCGAGAATATCGTAAACTTTTAGATTAACAAATTGCTGACTGCCAACTGAATACGGAATACTGGTAACCGGATTAAACGGATTGGGGTAGTTTTGGGATAAAGAAAAAGATGCTAGAAAAATATTCTTTTCGTTACCAACTGAAGTTGTAGAATTTATCCTTCTAAATACTCCTCCATAGCGAATTCCTGCAAATAGATAGCTATCTGAAACTACTAAAGAACTAACAAAAGTATAAGTTAAGCCGCTATTTATTTCAGACCAGCTCTCCCCATTATCAGTGGAACGAAAAACTCCACCAGCATCAGACCCGACATATATAATTCCACTTGAATCAATTGCTATAGAACTAATATAAGGAGCAGATAAACTTGTCTTAATCCAATTATTTCCATTATCAGTGGAACGAAATACATTGTTGGAAGTCCCAGCAAAGATATCCCCAAAAGAATTGATCGCTAAGGCATTAACATTACGGAAAGTCAAACCGTTATTTATTTCAATCCAATTATCTCCATTATCGGTAGAACGGAAAATCCCATCGCCCCTAGTTCCTGCAAAGATGTGCCCGCTTGAGTTGATTACTAATGAACTAACATCCTGATCAGTAAAACCATTTGAAACTTCAACCCAACTATCTCCATTATCGGTTGAACGAAAAACACTTTTATAAGCTCCAGCAAATATATGACCGTTAGAATTGATTGATAATGAAAGAATATAATGATTATTCAAACTTGTTTGAATCCAACTCTCTCCATTATTAGTGGAGCGAAAAACACCATAAGCTCCGGCGAAGATATGTCTGCTTGAATTTGTAGCTAATGAAAGAATGATTAAACTTTCCAGTCCATTATTGATTGCAATCCAATCATCACCGTTGTTATTGGAGTAGAAAACTCCATCACCCCAGGTACCACAAAAGATATTTCCATCAGAATTAATTAATAATGACCGAATATCTGAATTAGCTAAACCCTTATTTTTACCTCTCCAATTTGCTCCATTGTTGCTAGTGAAAAAGACTCCTTTCCAAGATCCGGCAAATATATCGTCATTTGCATTAATTGTTAAGGATTTTATGGAATTAATAGGCAAATCATTAGTAATATCCACCCATAAATCCCCATTATTTGTAGAATAAAAAACTCCTCCTTCAGTTCCCGCAAAGATATAATCAATAGAATTAATTGCTATAAAATTAATAGAATAGTTTGTTAACCCGTTCGTTATACTACTCCAATTATCTCCATTGTTAACAGAGCGAAATATTCCATCACTGCTTCCAGCAAAGATATAACCATTCGAATTGAATGCAAATGAATTAACTGGATAAAAAGAGAAGTTAATGTTTATCCAATTTTCTCCATTATCAGTAGAGCGATACTGCCTGGGAATCCAAACAGGAGGATAATTATAAATTAATTCGCTTCCACTTAAAAAAATATCTTCATTAGAATTAATTTCTAAGCAATTAACAATGAAGTCTTGTGGTAATCCATTATTAATTTCGATCCAACTTTCTCCACTATCAGTGGATCGAAAAACACCGGAATCAGTCCCCGCAAAGATATGATCATTTAAATTAGTTGTTAATGAATTAATATTACTGGTCAAACTTAACTGTACCCAATTATCTCCATTATCTGTGGAGCGAAAAATACCGCTAGCAGTTCCCACAAATATATGGTCATTTGAATTAATTGTTAAAGCACTAATAGATACATTTGCAAATCCTTTTTGAACCCAATAATTTCCATCATCTGAAGAATAAAAAACGCCTCCAAGATTTCCGACATTGACACCAGGTCCTCCCGCAATAATGTGATTGTTAGAGTTGATAGCAAAGTGATAGATTGGTGTGCCATAAGGACCATTCGTCTGTTCCCAAAAATTTTGTGAGAAACTAATTGAGGAAACGATAAGAAGTAAAATAATTAAGTTTTTCATATAAATTCTAAGTTGTTTAACGTATAACGGCGTGGCTTTTCACCCGTCCACCCTTAATAACAATGTTGGATTGAAAAACTACTACCAAAAATTATTATAAATTTTATTTAACTGTACAAACTTTAACTACAATTTTACTTTGCAAACCAAACTTAATAATACCACAAATGCCACACCGTGTAAGCGGTCGGGTGGGAAAGCTGGTTATGCAGCATATTCTTACAATATTATTCCAACTCTCAAATCGAATGAATTCGAATTGACTTTTAAATTTTCATTTTCATATAATTCATTAAAATCAGTATCGTATAAAATTTCTGCTATAAGATTTAATGATAATAAGTTTATTTCTGTTCCAATTCCAACTTTGAAACCAAATCTATTTTTCTTAAAATTTTCTTCAACTACATTTACTGGACCTAATGAATTTACTTTATTTATCTCAAAATCAATTTTGGGACCTAACAGAATATAAGGCATAAATAGTCCAGCATTAAATCTAAGTTTTCCAAAAGCTGAAATATTTATATAGTCAACTCTTGTATTCCAAGTAACAAATTCACCGGTTCCATCAGGTTGAGTTACTGTTGATACAGGAATTTCTTCTTTCATTCCTTTCTG